>CAZFVN010000052.1:0-35022 GCA_964522395.1 uncultured Myxococcales bacterium | reverse complement strand
CACAGTCTAGGTAGACTATATGGGACGGTAGATCGGCAATCTCTGAAGGCAAAATACTAGGCGGGCCGTCCAAGAACGAGTTGTTTCCGTGGTCAAGATCGATCTTCCCCCAGCAACTGACGCCCCCACCATCCAGCAAGGCGCAACAGTAATCTGCGCCGCAGCTCAGGTGCTCAACATCCTTCAGCCCCGCAATGGGATGCTCCGGTTTGGCGACGAAGCCAGTGTCCATCCCGACACCGAGTGTTCCCTCTGAACTGTCTCCCCAACACCAGACCTCATGTCCGACCGTCAGAGCGCATGAGAAGCCGTACCCACAAACAACGTCCTCGGCCGCCTCGGGTAGCTCCAGGGAGAAGATATCTGCCTCCTGGCCCCCTGCTTCTACCCCAGCGTCTCCATTGGGCCCGAAATCTCCCCAACAATAGATCTTGCCGACCACGTTCAAAGCACACGTATGCTTCCGTCCAGCGCACGCTGCGATCACTTGACCGATTTCCGGTAGTCCTTCTGCCGGGAGAACTGGAATGGGCAGCAACTCGATTGATGGTTGTCGCGCCGGAGAGACTGCACCAGTCTCGTTCTCCCCCCAACAGGCCAGCATCCCATCTGCCATGACGGCGCAACGGCCTGGTGCGAGGCGACGCACCAGCTCGGTGACGGGCGTGCACTGCCCCTGGAAACGGGCCTCTCCGTCGGGGCAACAGTCTTTCGCAAAAGCACTCGACTCTGGGCAGGATGTGACGCCGTCAGCGTTCTCATCCAGGACTTGATGCCCGGTGCTGCAGCGTGCGCCGACCGCGGCCATAGCCAAGAACAGAGCCGCCCAACCGATTAGCGCAACGCCTTGACGTGCCACAAGACTCTCCATTGTACATCGTTTCTAAAATCATACGCCATGGGTAGCATGAAATCAAACGCCGGAAGAAGGGTTGCAGGCTCGATCCTTAACGACAAACACCGTTTGCTCAAGTCGAACGCAAGAGTCAAACTGCAATCACGCGTTTGGCAGGAGCGTTGTTCAACCACGTGTTAATGTCCGCATACGTAGCATCATCCTTGTCATAGAAACACTGCTGTACTTGCGCATAGGCAGCGGCGCACGCCTTCACCGCAGCATTTGAAACATCTCCCGTTAGCTTCATCCCCACTCCTGCCTTGTACTTGCCGCCTGAGAAGGACACCCCGGCCACCCAGAACTCCCCTTCCCCTACGGATCCAGGAGAAGTTGCTATCGTACAATACTCAAAGTAGTCATATTTGGTGGGAATTGATATCTTACTGCCAGATGCCTCAACGCCACTCTTAAGGTACGACAGTGCCTTATCGTAGTTAGTGGAATTCGGACTGAGCGTAGCGCAATCCTCCTGGCAGGCTATCGCCTCGTTCTCCACCTCATCGTTCGGCTCGGTGGGATCGCACTGGCCGCAAAGATAATGGTCTTGCCTGTACAAACTGGCAAATTTCGATTGCTGTACGTCACGCGGCAGAAATCCATTGTAATTTGGACTATTAGTTGGCGTCAAGAAGGGTGCTGTCCAGGCGTAGGCCCAATATCTGTATAGGTGGCACATGCTGTAGATATGAATATAGTTTTCTGGACGGCACAGGAACATGAGGGATGCGGGATAGGAGGGTTGGGTTCCGAGGCCGTCTGGTTCTGACCCTTTGCAATCCTGGCAGTAGACAAACACTCGAAAGTCGACGCGCACCTCCCAGCAGCCGGCAAGCCCCGGTTTCGGGACACTATTTATCGACATCGAATCCACTGAAGGCACCGCTGCGAAAACCGTTTTGTTTCCCCCTGATTCGATGCAGAACTGATGTGGTCCTTCTTTGGTCAAGCATCGCTGGCGCTTATACGGATTGGTCTGCTCCCGCTCATACCGTAGTGTGAACTCGATGCAGTCATCGAGGTCGGGACCATACGTCCTGAATTTCTTGACACCAGCCTCCCAATAGGGGTGGTGCCACCCTTGGAATTCTCCGTCGACGAAGCGATCGTCCATTGTGGGAGGACCGTACCACGAGTCACCGATCTTGATAGAGGGAAAGCCGGAACCAGATTCAAAGGGCTTTCCGGTTCCAATCAGCGCCTTTGCCTCACTTACTCCCGCATCCCAGATCAGGCCCAGCACGTAGCGCGCCCATCCAAGCGCAGCAGGATACCCTGTAACAAAGTTGGGCCCACCCTCACCCTTCTTCATCATGAACTTTCGAGGAGGGTCCTCGATACCCCCTTCGAAACCAAGCGCTTCCAGCAACGCATCCGACAACTCATCGAAGCCCTTATACGCGGAAGGTTGGTTGGAGTCGAAGCCGGCCTCCATCTCCTCGAGCCAGACGTCGGGGGGAATGATCAAGCGGGTGTCATTAATCGGTGCGAAAGTATGTGCGAGCCATTTCGTGTTGCCTTCATACCAGGCAACAAAGTCTCCATGATCCGGCGGTTTGATCTTAAAGAACGTCATTCTAGCCCCCTATTTCAGAGTCAAGCAGATGCGAAGGCCCGTCGTGATGTCCCGAACGTCTATCTGGACCGGTGCCCTTTCGGCATGAGGAGTGTCAAACAACTGCCTGGCCGCCTGGACGCCCTCCGTCAGCGGAGAAGGCTTGACGACCCTGCTACTGTAGTGATTGCGTCTTCTGGAGCGGACCAAAGCGTTCCCTCACTTCAACGTCACGCAGATCTTAAAACACGTTCGCCACGCTTCGGTGGTTAGGGTCGAACGGTCGAGCTTCCAGCGCAACAAGCGCTCGAACTGGGTGCTTCCACCCTCACGTGAGGTTGCGTAGACTGCGGTCTGGGTCAGGCTCTGGGTGTCAAATTCGGTGATTGCGCGCCAGGGACCCTGGCCCGCCGTCGCAGTCTCCAGCGCTAGCGTCAGGCCGGTGTGACCCTCGATGATTTGGACATCGAATATCGCCTCCAGGGCTCGTTGCGCGTCGACGGTTCCGTCGATGGGTTGAATGATGGGCAGAGTGAAGCCGGTGGCCCCCATCATCGCCAGGAATTCCTGCATTGCAATTGTCTTGGGCATCTTCTTCCTCCTTCAATATCCGTCTCCGGCTACCTCATTCTTGGTTGAACGTACCGCCCCTCAACTGCAACCGCGGGGACGATGTCGATGCTGAAGGTTATTTCCCACGGATCGGCTGGAGTGGCAGGCACGACTCGCCACCGCAGGTAGCCACCACCGTATTCCGTCACCTCATCGGTCTCGTTGGAAACGGTAAACTGCGTGGTCCCCGCGGTGGCAAGGCTTCGAAGTGACACCCAGTAGGCCGAATCTGCGTATTCCTCCGGGTAGGGATTGCTTTCAAGCGTGGCGACCGCGTTGTTCGCATAGGCGACAAAGGCCTTGACATGGTACCCCGGCATGCCAGTCGTATCGAGCCATTGGCCAATAGGCTGGATGGGATACTCGATATCGGCTGCAGTGCCCTTGCCGATAAGCGTCGTCAGGGGCTGGTAGTGTATGAGGCCCGACGAGGACCTGATTTCCCTGCGGCTTCCACACCTGCCAGCGGTACGCACCGGGCGGCGGGAGCCATCGGCCCCGGTGAGAATGACACGAATGCGGAAGGTGGCATGGAAGTCCGCTGCCGAGCTGCGCACCAGCCGCCAGCGCAGGTACTTGTACAAGCGGTTGGTTGTGCCGTAATTGGCCGAGAGGTTCAGGTACACGCTCGCTACTGCATCCTCATTCGACGTCGATACCAGAGTGACAAAGGTCTGACCGTCATCAGAGCCTTCCAAGTCGACGGTGCAATTCTCGACTCTCAGCGTCTCCAGCCGGGCCAGGGCAGAGACTGCGCCTTCAGTCAAGATGGACTGTCCAATCTCCTGCCGCAACTCCGAGAAGGTAGTGCCATTGACGAAGAGCGAGTTCCAATTCCGTAGATCAACTATTCCAGGCATCTCTCTTCCTCCTGTGCTTTGCCGGCATCGACGGATGCCGGAAGTCTTGCGCTGTTTTCTGCGTCAGTTCCACAATGGCCGAGAGCGCGGCGGGTCAGCCAGGCCTCGACACCGGCGGGCTCGTGCCTGAAGATGGGAGCGCGCAGGTATTCCCCCGGCTCATTAATGCCGTAATGCTCGAGGCTGTGGAGGTAATCCTGCCCAGCCGCCAGCAGTTCGAGCAATCGAATGTCCGGTGCATCGGGGGAGACGGTTCTGGCCAGTGTCATGAAGGTCTCGAAAGCCGCCCGGTCGCTAGTGGCCAGGGCCGCGCCGCCGCCCATGGCGCAGCCCTCCAGCAAGAGCATGGGTCCGCAGTCGCTGTTGACCAGCTTGCGGCTGGCATCGATTGCCAACGACCAGTCTTTGAGTGCCATGGCCGAGCGGGCTACGCAATGGTGCTTGTGCGGCGAATTGGCCATCTTCCCGGCGATGGCCAGGTTGCGGCGTTCTTTGGTCTCGCACGCGCCTGCGGGCAAGTAGCCCCGGTGGTCCAAGGTCAGATTGGTTAGCGCGGCATCGGCGCCATCGGCATCGAGTTGCTCATGAATGGCATGTACATACCGAAATCCCGCACCACGAGCAAACAGGCGAGGAGCGAGCATTTCGATGGTCTGGCCGCCGCAATAGCGGTTGAGAATCTTGACCAGCAACGCAGGCGGCAGTTCGTCGCTGCCAAGATGCTCCAGGGCATCGGCGACACCGTCGGGCTCAAGGACTTCGTCGCAGTCAACGACAAAGAGCCAGCGCCCGGTGGCCCTATCCAGCACGGCGTTGCGGGCTTCGGAGAAATTGTCGGTCCAGGGGACGTCGACCACGCGAGCGCCATGCCCTTGAGCAATCTCTGCGGTGCGGTCGGTGGAGCCTGTGTTGCCAAGAACGACCTCATCCGCCAGAGCCCCCACTGCTTCCAGGCATTCGCCAATTATGGGCTCTTCGTTGCGAGCGATGATACACGCGGTAACCAGGGGTTCGGCTCGGCTCACATTTCCTCCGTCCTCGGTAGTCGAGTATGGCAGGACCGGATTGCTCAGACTATTGGCGCAACGCGGATTTTGATGTGGCCGTATCGGTCGGTCATGTGGCCGGAATGGCCGGTTGAGCTAAGCGTTGCGGCCGGGCGTATGACCCAGTCTGACCAGTTCCGATTGGACGAAACGGCGGGCCGAGTCGCCGCCAAAGCGCTCTGCGCTGGCCAGCGCGGCCTGCACGAACTCGAAGCGGTGGTTGTAGAAGAACTCTGGGTCCCAGGGCGGCGACCTGGCATCCCGGCCGTAGAGCGCCCGGGATGCCGCGGCCTGGGCCTCACTGACCAATGGGTTGACACGGTTTCCCTGCCGGTCGTGGCTATTGGGATTCTCCCGGTTGTAAACGTACAGCACCTCGTCCAGGTGCTTGCGTCTGATGGTACGCTCCAGCACCGGCAGCGCGATGGCTTGGTCACAGGCGCAGCGAAACCACTGCCCGTCGTCGTCCTTGAACTCCTCGTCGGGAACATCCTTGAGTAGACGCGCCCTGAAACTAAAGGGCGCGCTGGCCACCCATGGTTGCCGCCTTGGCGGAAGAAAGGAGTTGAGGTGCCAGGATGTGCCTGCCATGCCGTCAGAGCCGACCCAGTTGCCCCAAACGACGTCCCAGCCCTCGGTATACTCAGTGGCCAACTTCTCTAGAACGCGGTCATGAGCCAGCCAGTCGTCGCCGTCGAGCATCACGACGATCTCGTCGTCGCCGATCAGCTCATGCATCGCTATCACGACGTTGCGCGTCTTGTATCGCCGGTCGGCGTGGCGGATCAACGTCATGCGGTCACTGATTCCCAGTTGGTTTGCCGTCTTTCCGGTCATGTTGGCTGTGCCGTCGGTCGAGGCATCGTCCACGAGAATGAGCCGCCAGTTGGTCACTGTCTGGGCAGCCACCGAAGTCAAACACTTCTCGACAAATGGAGCCGCGTCGCATGCCGTGACCAGGAGGACCAGGCCGCCATCGGGGACATTCTGGTCGGTTATGTGTAGCGAAATGGCGGGCATTGGTAGCAGAGGCCAGGCTCCGCGCACATTCACAGCCTGCGTCTGAAGATCGGCCGTCACACGAGTGCCCCATATCGAGTTACTATCAGAAGAATGCTCAGTGTCCTTAAGCCACTCATGGGAGCGCGGAACGGAGACCAAAGGCACCGCATTTCGCTGGGCGTTGAGCGCGAACCAGACGTCGGCCATGTTCGGAGAGGGGAAATCCGCTACCGAAAGCTCAAGAGTGGATGCGTGCCAGCACAGCGTGCCCGTCCCCAGGATGTGAACAGGTCGCCCACGTGTCAGGCTGTCGCGGAAATGGAAGACCTGCCTATCAGCATAGTAGTCGTTGACGGGAACATGTGTCAGGACGGCTCCGTGCACGCCCACGCAGGCCTTTCGTCCGAATCGCTCTACCTGGTTGACCATTGCCTCCACGTAGTTGGGCGGGTAGACAATGTCATCATCTACGGTCAGGCAGAAGCCAGTAGCATCGTCGCACCAGAAGAACTTGCCCACATCACCAATGTCGGGCCCGATGTGAGCTATGACTTGATCGTCGACCAGGAACACCGGGACTTCCGAAAAGCCATTCAAGTAGACATGTACCTTTCCCACCTGCGGCAATAGGGACGCCAGGGTCTCTTTCAGACTCTCTTCTCTCCCAGGAATGGTGGCCAAGGACACTAGTATTTCGCACATGCGGGCTCCAGTATTATGCACTTAGTCAAGCGATGAGCGACCTTACCTTCGTTGCAAATCTATTCATGGAGTCATAGTCGGGCAGCGGAAGACGGCAGGAGGTTCGCACCTCATCCATAGCATTGGCCAACTCCTGTATCCGGTGAATCACTATTCCTCCTCCCCATCGTTTTGCGTAGGCGTCGATCTTCCGGTCTTTCGACAGGGCCACGTATGGGCGCCCGAGGCAGTTTGCGATGATTGCTCCGTGAAGGCGAGTCGTTACGATCGTTTCAGCAAGGAGGTACTTCTTCAGAATCCCCCCGATGTCGGTCCTAACGATGTTGTCGGTGTAATCGCTGCAGACTGCCGACAGAGCGGCTCGCTCCTCCGCAGACGTAAGTTCCGGATGCTCTACGAACAGGTGGCCTTCTGGCTCCGTGTCGACATGTAGCTGCTGACTGACGTCTCTTAGCCACGCTAAGGTTGGGCAGAAACTCACATCGGCATCAATGGGGTACATTTCGGCGGTCAGGTCATCCCTCACGCTCGCCGCGACAACTCGGGGAACCACTTTCCGGACCGTGCTCGGAGAAACACCTACGCGAAGTCTCCGAGGAATCGGGACGGCGTCGAGGTTCAGACAAACGCCAATGCCCCAGAGTATTACTGGCATGTCTTGCTCGGCAAGCCATGACCAGAAGCCCTCAAAACAAGCGTGGAGCAGGCCGGCTCCCCCAACAAGAGCCAGGTCATAATCCTCGACGTGGACGGCAGAATATTGGCGACAATCGACTCGGCCCACGATCTTCGCCGCATCTTCTCCTAGCAGACGAGCCACCCCCAACACGGGAGTGTAGTTGCCAATATTTGGAGCAGAGCTGACGAAGTTGATGATCCTCATTGGATTCTATTCCTGTCCATACCACACCTTCCTGCAAACGGGAGCCCGGCCGTTGACAGCTCCAAATGCCTCAGCGAAAAGAGGGCTTACCAGGTGTCCCCCCGTGCTCAGCATCAAAGGGGTGACCGCAGACGCTTGGCAGAGCGGACATAATACGGCCCGAAAATCACCAAATCCGACGTCAATATCTTGTGGCAATACGTCTACGGCAAACCGAGTATAACCAAAGAGCCGCGCTATGGCTCCGCCTGCCCCACACGGGAAGACCCCAAACGCGTTTACCGCTATTCCACACGTATCAGGCACTTGGCAATATCGAGTTTCCTGTCCAGTGTCACGGGGGGCCACAAACTGGGCCCTGTGACGCTTTGTACTCGGCCGACTTCTCAGGACCCTCACATGAGGCAGACGCAGTACTTCGGACGGAAGCGGCAGTATGTCATTGGTGGCGACCTGCATCCTCAGTACTCGCTTCGGGACGAGTCTCTCGTGAAGGAATTGAACGACGTCCATGAAGTTGGGGTGAAGCAGCGGCTCTCCCCCCATAATCGAGAGGAGTTCCACTCTGGCGTCCAACTCGATAATCTGCGCTGCGAATATGTGAATCTGGTTCATCGACATGTCGGAGTCGGCATAGTCCAATACGGGACAGTGGCGACTGCACTGGGGGCAATTAGCGTTGCACCGCAGAGTGATTTCGAGTTCAATATTCACTGTGGTACTCGCTTGTCAAGCCGACAAGCGAGTCTCTTCCCGGTCTCCCTATGGCCCGCATCCCCCGAAGCCTCCTTCGCCCTCTATAAGATAAGTCCCCTCCTGAATGGCCTCCAAGCAAACGTCGTCCTCGAACTGACCCGCTACTCCGTGCGAAATCCTCAGTCCATATACTTGCCCATAGTAGAAGTCGTACCAGGTTCCTCCATGGGGGAAAGTGCCCACTGCGTATCCGTGAGTGTTGTCGATGTTCGCCCCGGGAAGAACCGCTGTTCCCGAATTGATGCCGTTCACGAAGAGCATTGCTTCCTGCTCGGAAACCTGGAAGTTCACGTGGGTCCAGCCAAGTCCGACCTGAGTCTTCCCCACCTGTATCGGCTCTACCCCCTCGGGCTCGACGACCGCTACTATCTGTGAGTTGTGCAGGTATATCTTCACCGGCTTGGCTGGGGGGTCGCCTATGCCTCCAGGCTTGTCCTTCTTGATCAGAAGTCCCTGGGTACCCCCAGAAACTGCGGCCTTGAACCAAAACGAGTATGTTCGAGGACCAATGATGCCCGGGTCAGGAATAACTTCCCAGTTCTTGTCGAATACATGTGCCCCTGTACCCTCCGACACGCAGCCGTAGGTGCATCCGTCCCACAGGAACTCATTCCCATCGTCGCATTCCTCGCCGTCTTGCTTGATGCCGTCGCCGCAGTAAGCGGTGATGCACTCGCCATTGAGGCAGCCTTTGTCACTCTCCGCACAGTCAGTGCCAGGGACCCGTGTTGCGCCTAGAACGTCGCATTGGACGATGGTGGTGCCGTCGCAGGAGAGGGAGTCGGGTACACATAGCTGGTCATGGCAGGATGCGCTGTTGCCGTCCTCGCTGCAGTATTGGTCATCGGCGCAGGTCTCAATCAGGCTGCTGGCGGTGCCGTTAGCATCGCACTCCATGAGCGCTTTGCCGTCGCAGTAGAGCGTGGCCGGAGTGCAGACCAGCGCGTGGCAACCCCCGGCAACACAGACGAGACCGCCACAATCGGTGGTGGACTGGATGGCGCTGCCCTTGCTATTGCAGACCGTTACCATGTTCTTTTCACAGAACGTCGACGACGGCTCGCAGGTTTGGTTGTGGCAGGTGCCGCCATCGCAATACTGCTTCGTCTGGCAGGAGGCGGTAATGAAGCTCATGCCGTCTGCTGAACAGGCTGCTGCTGTGATATCGTCCATGCAGAACGTCTCGTTGGCCGGACAGACCGATGCGGTGCACGCGCCGTTGTAACAGTGAAGGTCTTGACCGTCACAATCCTCCTCGGCCACCACTTCAGACCCCACAGCGTCGCAGGATTTCGCAACGTCCTCGTCGCAGTAATCCTCGCCCGGGGCGCAGACGTTGTCGTGACACGTGCCATCCAGGCAATGCTGATCGGCACCGCACACTGAAGTCACCTGCCACGCGGAACCGTCGTCGGCACACGCCTCAACCGAACTGTCGACACATCTGGCCTCACCGGCAAGGCACTTATCAGTCACGCAATATCCGCCAAGACAGTATTCCTCACCCGCACATTCCTCTGGCCCCAGGCAGTCGACGCAAAGCTCCGAGGCCTTGTCGCAGACCATTTGCATCTCTTTGCAATCCTTGTCTGAATTGCAAGCGATGGGCTTATGGCATTCGTGGTCGGCGCCGCAAGTCGTCTCTTCGGAGCAATCCTCGTCGCCGACGCAGACTACACACTTGCCACTCGTCTTGTCGCAAACGAGGCTGGACGGGCAGTCCAGACTTGATTGGCAAGGAGCGGGAACGCACTGGCCCTCGTCGTCGCACATCTCGATGATCATCTCGCACTGCCCGCAATTCCCCCCACAACCATTGTCCCCGCAGGCCTTCCCGTCACACTTCGGCATGCAGATATCGCCGCCATAGAACAGGTCATCAGCCCGCCCCATATCCGGTATCGCGTCCTGGACGAGCTTGCCGCTCTTGCCGCTAGAACAGGCCAAGCCGATGACAACAAGAATCAAAGGCAGGGAAGCGTGAATTTGTGCCCTCATGTACAGCCTCCAGTGGTGAACGAGTCCGGCACCATTGTCGCTTCTCGAGCGGTCGAATGCAAATGTCATGGCGCCTCCGTCCGGTCCACGTCAAGCAGCCCCGCCCGAATCCCGGCCAGGATCATTCCGGCCGCGGTACGGGCACCCAGCTTCTCCATTAGATGGCTGCGATGCGTCCGAACTGTCTTCTCGCTGATATAGAGTGCTGTTGCGATCTGCTTGGTGTCCAGGTCCGCAGCCATTTGCTGCAACACTTCCAACTCCCGCGGCGTCAAAGGTCGGTCAACCGTCAATCCACCACGAAAGAGACTGTGGTGAGCCAGCAACCGGCAGCAGCAGGGACATGCATATTCACGACCCAGGCGCAGTGACTCTATCGCCTCGACGACATGGCTGACATCACATTTCCAACAGAGCAGCACATTGAGTCCAACGGCACGCGCCTCATCCATGAGTTCTCGGGACGGTCCGACGAGGAGTCCGGCAACGCGCAATCGAGGTCGTACGCTACGGAGTTCTCTCAGTGAACGAGGCCGCAGCCCGTCTTTCAGGCTCACCTGAACAATAGCCACCTCCACATCCTGCTCGATGAGCCAGCGCAACGCACCGTTGCGGGTCGCATGTGGTAGAGGCTCGGTGGCCCCTGCCGCGGCCAAAGCGGTGGAAATACCGGTGTGGAGCAGTGGCGGCTCTACGGCCACCACGGCCCGCCACGCCCGTCTTCCAGCAGCCGTACCCATCAGTCCCAACTAGTGCTCAGTTCGAACACTGTGCTCTTACGATGTCCTTCTGGTTTATATCGTGCAAATTGGGGGGGGGGGCTGTCAAGGGGTTTTTGGTGAATAGTGTTAAGTGGGGATACGCAGAGCAATGCGCAATCGCTGGCCATGAACACCGTCCGTCTTGTTACTTTGCCGAGGCCCGAGGCCGCTTTTGTGGGCCCGGGAGTCGGGAACAGAACAGGGAAACTACAACGGCGGCAAGGGCGCGCGTTGGGGTACGACCGTGATCAGACGGAGACAGGCCACTCCATCGCACAAATTCGTTGTCAGTAACGGGTCCATTGGCTATGATACCGCCATCTTTGGAGAGGTACCTATGTCGGACTTGGTGAAGCACATACTTATGGCAACGGATGGTTCCGACGGTGCAGCGGCCGCCTTCGGGCAGGCAGTGGGCCTTGCGCTCCACCATCGAGCCAGGTTGACCTTGCTTCACGTGGCCCAACATGGCCCCGCGACATCCGGGCGAAGCGATGATGTCAATGATCTGCGGCGTCAGTTGGCAGGACGGTTGGATGAATTCGAGGCCACTGCCCGTGAAGCCGGCGTCAAGCGACTTCATCTGCTCACTTCGTCAGGCCTGGCATACAGCCGGATTCTGCAGTGTGCTGAATCTGAAGATGTTGACCTCATAGTTTTAGGGGCGGTCGGGGCGGGAAACTCTAGTGGAATCGGTGAGGTTGCGATGCATGTCTCTAAATTTGCCAAGTGTTCGGTTATGATCATAAGATAAGTGGCAATGTAGCTGGAGGTACAGGATGCAGACCAAATGTCCCCATTGCGATAAGGGTATTCAAGCCGGTGCCATTGTCTGTCCGCATTGCGGCAGCTATGTGGTCAAGATGGAAGAGAGGAAGCGTCGCTGGCACCTCTTTGCCATTCCCCTCCTGGGGGTCGCCGTGGTGGCCGGAATACTCTTCTATATGGATGTCAAAGAACAGGAAATGCTCGACCGGCGACAAGCCATGTTGGAGGCAGACCGTCCCGTCGACAGGACGGTAACCCGGCAACACCAGCAGGACGAACTTGAGCGCCAGCGAAAGAACGCTCTGCGGGAACAGATTCAGGCTGAGAAGGCGCGTCGGCTCGCCGAGCGCAGAGCCAACGAAGCCTGGCGTGCCCTGCCGACCAAAGAGAAGCAGGAAGTTCTGGGCGCCTCGCTAACCGAGTTGCGAGGGCGGATTGAGAGCCTCAAGGAATCGGCCAGTGGTGATGCGACGGGCGATTTCCGCACCTGGCTGACCAAACTGGAGACGCGCATTGCTGCCGCCGATACCTTCATCGACGCAGAGCAGTTCGATTCGGCCCGCGGTCTAATCAACGGTGCCATGGATGAACTTGACTCCGTGCTTGGCAAGGACAAAGAAGATGGTGCGAGTCCAGACGCCGATGCTCCCGAGAAGGAAACCGCAGGAAACGAAGTAGCCTCCCCCTAGTTCCCCTTCTTCCCATTCTTGTGTGGGACGAATTTCATGAACTCGACGTCAACGTGCCCTGCCTGCCAGATCTGGCCCGGTAGCAACGGCTGACGAGTCGTTTCATACTTTGGCACGCCATTGATGAAGACCCGCATGCCAGCGAATACGATGCCGGGGTTGCTGAGTGAAGCGCGGATGGCCAACGGGTAGTGGTTCGTCTTCTTGTCTCGGTCAAGTCGAGCCACCGTAGCAACCTCGGGGAGCCCCTCCGTAAGACTGCCCGCGGCGACGCGGCAGAGGGTCCCCTCTTCCTCGGGAAGGGCGGCCCAGTCCGCCGGGTTGGGGTTCTTCTCGCTGCAGACCCACTTCTCCCCGGCTGAATCCTCCCACGCCGTATTCTGCCACACCGCATCACCCAGCAGAGTGGCGGGAATGGGGTGCATCAGGAGCAAGTCGAGGTCGGCGTCAACGGCGAGGTCGTCGGTCTCGGTCCACCATACCAGCTCCACCCTCAGGTCGATGTCCGGTGCGGCCAGCACTCTGACCTGCGATAGCGCCGGCACGCAACCTTTTTGACCGTCCGCACTTGTGACGCGCAAGTGGACGTTGTAGGTACCCGCTGCGGTAGCTGGAAAGAGGATAAATCGGGCATTGGTGGTGCCCTTGCCCGCCCCCGGATCGGTCAGGCCCACCAGACCGGGGAAGGGCTGCTGCTCAAGGGTCCACTCATAGTCCTGAATCTCGCCGCCCAGGTGCGCAAAGGAATCGGCTCCACTCAGGATCACGGGGATAGACTCATCTTCGGGCCAAAGCACCACTGGTTGCAGTTGGCCTACTCTGGCGATGGGGCAACTGGCCAGAGGGAAGGCCTGGAAAGAGGCCCAACTGGGAATCAGGAAGTCGCAACCCTCCTTGTGGCCCAGGTGGCTGTACGCTCCGGTCACCAGAAGCTCGAAGGGCCTTCCCTCGATATCCCACTGGTCAGAGTCGCCACTGCCCAGGGGCGAAACGGGAGTGCCGGATGAGGAAGAGAAGATGAGCAGGTCCTTGCCGCGGGGCGCACATTGGTGACTATCGTTCTCAACCAGACAGTCCAGATTCGCACGACGTACGGCAATGTCGAGGTCATCTTCGTGCTCTTTCTCGATACCTGCCAGTGGCAAGGAGCCGTTGTAGAGCAAGACTGCCATCTCTCTGGCGGGGGCGAGCAGAGTCAGCCGTGCGGGCGCAAGAATGTCGTGAATCAACCGCATCTGATCCCCCGGCTCAAAGGGGACGGGCCAGTGGTTCGCAAGACTGTATGGGAGCGTCCAGAGGAGGTCTTCCCCGGCCCCCAAAAGAAGCTGATGGCTGTAACCGGCGAGTCCGGGGAACGACAGCTCTTCGGCCGTCAACTGGTGGTGCGAGATGAGCTCGAAGAGCTCGTCCCGGTAAGTGTCGGGAGCGTCGCTCAGACCAAATTCGACGTTCGCACCGGGATTGCCCGGGCACTTCCCGCCCGGCGCCGTCCAGATGCATTGCCCCGGCGCCTTGCACGCGGTCGCATACCCGGGTAGTGCAAGGCAATCCTCCGCGGTTTCGCAGCCGGGCAGAATCTCAAGGGTCAGTTCCAACTCCGAAGGTTGCACACACGGGTCCTCCCGCTTCTTCGTTTCCCCCTCCTGTAAGGGGCGCAAAGCGGCAACCCGCACGGTGGCCTGGAAGGTCCCGTGCACGGTCGGGAAGCCGGCGATAGTCCCGGCTGTGGGACTCAGGAAGAGCCCGGCCGGGAGATCTGCCGAGGTGGAGAATATCAACTCCATACTCTTGGGAAGCGCGGTTTCAAAGAGGGCAACTGCCGCAGGTTCGTGCTGACGAAGTTGAACTGGTGTCAGTCCAGCCAGCTTAGCTTCGAACAGCTCGTCACATGTGGAAGGATCGAACTGATCGACGGCGGCGAGATCCTCGCTGAGGTCTCGCTCACCAGTATCCTGGTAGTACCTTTCCGTGTGGAATTCCCCACAGGCGAGAAGGGTCGGGAGAATAAGGAAAATGGCTCCAGTGCGAATCAGTGGAACAACCTCGTCGAACGTAGTCACCGGAAATCGCCCATCGAGACTTAGGTGGGAGCGGCGATGCAGCGTTATCTACATTATCCGGCCCCCTCTGTAGACTGTCAAGCGGACCAGAGCAGTCGCCGTTTCTGCCCCAATTCCATTTGCTTTCCACGCTAACCGTTCTACAATGAAAACGCGTGCGCGAGGAAGCGCACCAGATAGTCATGGTCGTGGAGGTGTTCTTGCTCAGGAATCTCGCCCACCTGTTGCTTGCGTTGACAATCGTCTTCTCCCTTGGTTCCGACCGCCCGGCCCACGCTTTCGGGGATGATCCGGCCGCGTTGATCGAGGAGTTTCTGGAAGACTATCAGCAGGCCTTCGCCCACGGCAATCCGTTACTCTTGCACCGCTATGACACCAGTTGGCGCGTTTTTCAGCCGTTGCTGCTCAGTACCTGGTTCGACCACGTCGTGCGGACAAACGTGGAGCTGTCCGAACGGCAGGTGATCTCACTCAAACCAGACGAAGGGACCTATCAGCTCTCTTTTGTCAAAACTCAGGAAGATATTCAGCGGACGGGCATGTTCACTCGAGGGCTGGCCGGTATCCGCATGGAAGTGAAGGTCAGCGACGGCCGGCTCGAGGTTCTCAATCATCGCACCTTTCCCCCCGGTGTTGCCGTGGCCGGGTATCGCTCCGGCGATCCTCGCACATGGGGTGAGGAACACAGCCTCGTCGAACGGTACCTCTATCGAGGTCTGGAGTACCTGCGTGATGGCGACATCAAGAATGCCGAGGAGCAGGTCGGTAAGGCCCTTGAGTTGGTTCAGTCGGGCAACATTCCCAAGTATGCCCTGGGCTCCGCCTATTTTTCAGCGACTTGCTACTACTACTCGGCGATGCTCAATAGCAAGAGCGGGAATTTTTCGGTGGCCGTTGAGCAGCTTGAGGAAGCTCTCGCTATGCATCCAGACTATCCCGCGGCACTGAACCTGCGGGCCGAGATGTACTTCAATGATGGCGAATTCGAGGTTGCGTTGCAAAAATGGTTGCGCTCCCTGGAGCTCTCTCCCAATCAGCCCCAAATCCGTGAAATCGGGGCGCTCCTGGCGAAGGCCATGGCGACCAAGCGGGAGTCGAGCCGTGCGCTCCTGCTCTCGCTCGTGAATCTGCCCTCATCCAGGGCTATTCAACTCCTCGCACCTCGAGTCAAGAAACGTCCTCGAGATGACGTCCTGGTGCCGCTGCTGGCCAAGGCCCACATCGCAGCCGGAGACCCGGAGAAGGCCCTTGAGGTGCTGGAGGCATCGCGACTGCCTGGAAAACATCTTGAGGCAACTTATCTGGCCGGCCGCATTCTCCTCAAGATGCAGCGCCACGTCGAGGCGCTTGAGCGGCTTGAAGCTGTCTGGCAACAGGACCCGGACTATCGTGATGCCCTCGTTATTATTGTTGCGCTCTACGCCGGACTCGGGCAATACCGGGCTGCGTTGGCTCACCTGGACGGAGCCAACCCCGAATTATGGGGCGGTATTCTCCATGCGCTGCAAGGGAAGTACAACCTCATGGCTGGCCGCTTCCTGGATGCGGTAAGCGACCTTGAAGACGCGACTGCGCAGAAACTCCCTGCTCGAGTCCGCACCGAGGTTGCGTACATGCTCCAGCGAATCAGTCGCCAACGGAGGTGACCCCATTCCCCGCGACGTTTATGGCAATACCTCCGGCCTGAAGGCAAGTCAAATCAATGCCCTGGAACGTCTCTATCGGCGCGACATTCCGCCCGGTCAGATTGTTACCCAGGAGCTTGCCCTTCAGCTTGCCCAGATCTCTCAGGATATTCGCCGACAGGTGGGGGTTATCGTCAATCGCCGGGGGCGGATTCCCTACGTCGTGGTGGGCAATTCAGACAGTCTCTACTTGCCAGAGCTGGGTCGTATTCGCGCCGGACGGGGCCGCTTTCGAGGCATCCGGCTCATTCATACCCATCTCAAAGGGGAGCCTCTAAGCAACGATGATTTTACCGACCTTTCGCTGCTCTCCCTCGACCTGATTGTCTCCATTGACGCGCGCCAGGAGGCCAACCCCATCACGATGAACGCGGCTCACCTGCTTCCGATCAATCCCGACGGCAAGCAGTGGGAAGTTTTCGAGAATGAACCGGTTCACTCCTTTGAACTCGATTTCGATGGGTTCATTCGCGACCTTGAAGCTGAGTTTACTCGCAAGGCTGAAGGGCTGCGGTCCCATGCGGCAGGTGATCGTGCGGTGCTTGTCTTTCTTGACGACGGTCGCTTCGACGACCCTGACTGGGAGGTCGAAGAGCTGCTGGAGCTTGCCACTTCCGCAGGACTCCAGGTGGTGGATGTCGTCCGCCAGCGACGCAGAATAGACCGACGCTATTTCATTGGCCAGGGACGACTCAAGACGCTTATCGTGAAGACCATGCAAAGAGAGGCTGACCTCCTCGTCTTCTGCCCCGACCTCACACCCGCGCAGGTAAAAGCAATTGGTGATACCGCGGACATCCGGGTAATCGACCGGACGCAATTAATCCTTGATATCTTCGCGCAGCGAGCGCGCAGCAGTGATGGCAAGTTGCAAGTGGAGGCAGCGCAGTTGCGTTACCTTTTGCCCCGCTTGATGGGGGCCGGACTGGTAATGAGCCGTCTCATGGGTGGCATCGGGGGGAGGGGCCCCGGCGAGACCAAGCTGGAAATGGACCGACGTCGAGTCAAAAGTCGAATGACCCGCCTCGACAAACAGTTGAAGAAGCTCGCTCGCCATCGTAAGGAGCGGCGCAAGAAACGGGAGCGCAGCAACGTACCCATCGTTGCCATTGTCGGCTACACCAACGCCGGCAAGTCGACCCTCCTGAACACACTGACGAAAGCCAGCGCCCTGGCAGAGAACAAGCTCTTCGCCACTCTGGACCCGTTCAGCAAGAGATTGCGATTCCCCAAAGATCGGGAGATCGTACTCACTGACACAGTAGGCTTCATTCGGGATTTGCCGCCCGACTTGAAGAGTGCGTTTCGAGCTACGCTCGAGGAGTTGGAGAGTGCCGACCTGCTGCTCCATGTTGTCGATGCCAGCTCTGCTCGTGCAGAGGAGCAGTTGGTGGCCGTGGAGAGCTTACTCAGGGACCTCGACCTCAATTGGATTCCTCGGGTCACCGTGTTCAACAAGATTGATAGACTCAGCGACTCGCAGCACGGTCACAATCTGGCGCAAGGGTTTGGAGGTATCGCCGTTTCCGCGCTGGATCGGAAATCACTTCGTCCTCTCGTCGAGACGGTGGAGAGCATCATTTGGGAAAACGCAAACTTGCCTCAGGCAACCAACTTGCGAGGAGAATAGCAATGAAGAAGAACTACGTGCTGGACACCAACGTTCTGTTGCACGACCCTACTGCACTCCACGCTTTTGAAGATAACAATGTTATCATCCCGATCTACGTCATCGAAGAGATTGATAACTTCAAGAAGCAGCAGGACGAACTGGGTCGAAACGCCAGAGAGGTCTCCCGCATCATCGATGGCTACCGGCTCTCGGGTTCCCTCAGCGGCGGTGTCGACCTGCCCGGGGGCGGGATACTACGTCTCATGTTCGCACCGCCCACGGAGGGCATCCCCCGCCATCTCAGAACCAGTCATGCCAAAGACGACCTCATTCTCGCAGTAGCTCTCCGGGTCAAGAAGATGAACGGCGAGTTGCCCACCATCTTTGTCTCCATGGATACCAATTTGCGTATCCGGTCCGATGCCCTGGGGATCGAGGCGGAGGACTATCAGAAGGGTCACATCAGGACCCACGAGGTCTATACGGGCCACTCCGAGGCAGTCCCCACTGGGGACGTCGTCAACCAGCTCTTCAAGGAGGGCTGGGGAGACTTGCCAAAGGATGCGGGCGAGTTGGTGCCCAACCAGTTTCTGACTCTCAAGGGGCCTGATGGCGGTTCACAGAGTGCCCTGGCCAGAGTATCTCCCAAGGGCGATTGCCTCCTGGCTGTACGCCAGTTCAACTCACCGGTCTGGGGGATCAAGCCTCGCAACCGGGAGCAGACCTTCGCCATGGACCTGCTCCTCAACCCTGACATCTCACTGGTGACTCTGGTGGGCAAGGCAGGTACAGGCAAGACATTGGTGGCTGTTGCCTGTGGACTCAATGGCGTGACGGACGAGCAGATTTACGAGCGGCTTCTCATCTCCCGGCCGGTCTTCCCCCTCGGCAAAGACATCGGCTATCTTCCCGGGACCATCGAGGAAAAGCTTAATCCTTGGATGCAGCCGATTTACGACAGCGTTGATTTTCTGCTCTCCGCGGCCCGACAGGAGCGGAAGGAGAAGACTCCTTACGGTGGACTGATTGATATGGGGATAATGCAGATAGAACCGCTTACCTACATTCGTGGGCGTTCCATTCCCAAGCAGTTTCTCATCGTTGACGAATCCCAGAACCTGACGCCCCACGAGGTGAAGACAATTCTCACACGGGCCGGAGAGGGGACCAAGGTTGTGCTTACCGGCGACCCCTACCAGATTGACCATCCATATCTCGATTCTCTCAGCAACGGGCTGGCCTACGCAGTGGCCCGCTTCAAGGACTCTGCCATCGCTGGTACCGTGACCCTCGAAAAGGGTGAGCGGTCCCAATTGGCCGAGGAAGCAGCCAACCGGTTGTAACGAATTTTGCAACCCGGGGCTCTATTGGGGCAGATGACAACCGGAACGAAGCGTCGGAGGTAATATCATGGGTTGGTTAGGCAGTGTATTTGGCAAGGGTGAGAAGGTAGCCCCCAGGTCCATTTCGGATGGCAATTTTCAGCGCGAAGTCAAGCAATATCGAGGTGCAGTTCTAATTGATGTCTGGGGCCCAGGATGTGGTCCTTGCGACAAGCTCGCTCCCATCATGGAGGAGCTCTCCACCGAGTATGACGGTCGAGTCAAAGTCTGCGAAATGAACGCCGCCGCGTCACCCCGCTCTGCGGGAGTCATGGCAGTGCGCAGCACACCCACCACCATCGCCTTCAAGGATGGGGCCGAGATCGGCCGTATCGTAGGTTGGAAGCCCAAGAGCTACTGGAAGGAACTAATCGAAACTGAATTCCAGGAGTACGTCAGTGGCGAAGTAGTCCCTCAGGAAGTCGCCAAACCCTCCCCCACCGCAGGCCGGAAGCTGAACAAGAAAGCAGCGAAGAAGGCGGCTAAGAAGGCTCGCCGGAAGACTGGCTGAGGCCCCCGGTTTTCGCACACGCACACACCGGACCGGGCTCACACTACGGTGACCGAAACGCTTCTGGACAGGAGAGAGTGAGCGACCTTGCTCGTTACGCCGCCTGGCAGCAGTTGCGGCCGGTGTTCTTGGCGCGGTAGAGGGCGGCATCGGCCAGTTGCAGGAGCTCTTCAGCATTCTCGGAATCGACGGGGTAGGTGGCGATGCCGATGGAGACTGTGATGGTGCGGGAGTCGATATCTGCGATGTCGAGACGGGAGACTGCCTGCCGCAGACGTTCGCCCATGACGAGAGCTCCGGTACCCGGGGTCTCTTCCATAATGACGACGAATTCCTCCCCGCCGTAGCGGGCGGCAAAGTCGACTTTGCGAACCGCGCCCTCAATGGTTCGGGCAACCTTCTTCAAGACGGCGTCGCCGACGCCATGGCCGTAGGTGTCATTGACCGACTTGAAGTGGTCGATGTCGAGAAAGAGAACCGAGAGTTCCTTCTTCGAGCGTTCTGCTCGCTGGAAAGCCTCGTCCATTCGCTGGCGGAACGCTCGGTGATTGTGAATGCCCGTGAGGGGGTCTTGGGTGGCCATGCGCTCAAGCTCTTTGTTCGCTTCGGCATTGACCAGCGAGACGGCGCAGTATTCCGCAAAGAGGAAGAGGGAGACGAGATCATCGTGGACTATCGGCTTCGGGCTGTCGGCCAGCAGAAGGAAGCCCACCGGCTTATCCTGAATGGTGAGTGGTAACAATACGCACGGCTCATCAGCTTCCAGCTCCAACCCCATTTCAGTGCCGAAAGGTTGGGGCATACGGATGTCGTACATGAAGTTGGCAGGCAAATGTGTGTTGGCGCTTGCGGCCAACTGGCAGAGGGATCCGGTCAAGGCGTATTTCTTACCGAGGATGCCGGAGAGTTCCTTGCGGTTGACACCGACCACCTCAAACTCATCGCTGGCAGAGGTCACTCTGTGCGCCAGCACGGCCCGTCTGAATGGGGTGAAGGAAACCGCGTAACGGACCGCAGTATCGTAGACCTGGTCAAAGGTGCGAGCGTTGGCGAACTGTCGGGCTGCCTCGTCCATCATGCGGAGTTGTTGTGAGAGCAGAATGGAGGACTGGAGGCGCCGCTCAGTGGCCAGCGACTCTTCGACCATCTCGCCGAGCCGTTTAGCCATTACGTTTTCTGGCAGGAAGAAGGGGTCGCTGCCGGCCCGGTCGAAGATCATGGCCGCGGCGAGTCTTCCTTTTAGATGCACGGGGATGGCCATGACGCCGGCTACCTGCATGCGCTGCTTGTACATCGGCAGGTAATGCTCTTCGTGGGCCGAGAAGCGGAAGGCAGTGGGTTCTTGCCGAGTTTTCAAGCCGGTGAGCTTGCCCTGCTTCAAAGAGATACTTGAGTTGTTAAGCAGCTCGGGGCAATCGGAAGTGCTCTCGACGGGGACCAATGCCTCATCCTCGTCGTTGTACCAATAGAACGTGGCGGAGCGCGCCCCGAGAGCCTTCTTGGCCGGAAGCAGCAGATTACGCACCAGATTCTCTGTGGTTGTTACCGGCTGACTACCCATGGCTGCAGGATTTGGAGTGGCCCCTTTTGATAGCCGCTCACCCAGATTCAGGCGGGTTTCAAGCTGCTGTCTGGTGAGCCGACTCTGGGCCGCGGAGAGGGCGAGCATCCGGGAACGGGCGATGAGCGGGATGGCGGTGGCAGAAAGTACCAACACAGTAGTGCAGGCCGTCGCTTCCAGCCATGTGACTTGCCCTGTAATAGCCAGTGAGAGTTCCCCCAGAACCAGGGTGAGCAATACTGGCAAGGAGCCGGAACGCAGACCCAGGACGCCACCAGTCATCAGGAGCAGTGCGAGGGAGAGGTAAATATAGGGAGGGAACACTGTCTCCCGGATCAGGCCCGTCGAGTAGAATGCGAGTAGCACCACCAGCAAAGGGGCATAAAGAGCAAAAGTTGAGAGGGAGGGAAGGCGCCGGACCAGTTTGTTCCAGCGGGCTCGAAACTGGCTCCCCATCAAGGAGGAGCGTCTTTTACGCGTTCTACTCATGGCAATAAAAGATCGTACCCCCAGATAGTACGCGCGTCAAAAAATTGGCGTCAGAAAAATAGGGTCAGGAGGCCTGCAAAAGAGAGGTGATCAGTTGTACGATCTCAAGCGGTTCGGCCATGGCACCGACTCCCCATTCGCCGCAGGCCAGGAGTTTCTCCTGAGGGGCGGTTAGATGGAGGGCTTCACCGAGGTCATCTTGTAACGTCTTGAGGTTACGCTGCACGGCAGGATGGTTCCACATGCGAGTGTTCATCGCGGGGGCCACCACCAGTGGTGTCCCTGGCTGCAATGCGAGGAGGGATGTAGTGAGCAAATCGTCAGCAATCCCGTTGGCCATTTTGCCCAGGAAGTTAGCGGTGGCCGGTGCCACCACGGCAACATCAGCCCACACTCCCAGTTCGATGTGCTCGATGGCGTCACTGACACGGGTACCGAACATCTCCACGGCCGCGGGGTGGAGGCTTAGAGTCTCCACCGAGAGGGGTGTGACGAAGTGTGTGGCGTTGTGCGTCATGACAGCTCGCACGTCGTTGCCGGCCTTCACCAATAACCGGATCACATCCAACGTCTTGTAAGCAGCGATGCCGCCGGTTATCCCTACGAGTACCTTGCTCATGTCTTTTCCCCCTGCTCTAGCAAATCCAGGATCGCTATGGCCAGATTCGTTCTACTCGCCACCGGCAGAATCAATCCGTCCCGGCCCAGGATGGAGGCAGGATGAGCATCTTGCCCTGCTCCTGCCAGGTCGTTGGCCACGATGTAGTCGGCTCCGGATCGCTTCATGGTGCGATGTGCTCTGGACTCCAACTCCGCTTGAGACACCGCGGTTTCCAGCTTGAAGGCGACCAATGTTGCTTCAGGTACCCACTCGCGAATCTGGTCGATGACCTTCGGCGTTGGTACCATACGTACTACCATTTCGGGTGCTTTGGAGGAGAGTTTGCCCGCCTGTCGTTCAGGCGTGAAATCCGCCACCGCAGCAGAGGCCACCACCGCGTCGATACCGGTGGCACAAATTTCTCCTGCAGACCGTATCAAACTCTCAGTGGAGGTGAAGGTTCGGGATACCAGCAGCCCAGTGTCATATGTCCATTTTGGTGGCAGCACGCTGCCGACGCCGGAGAGCAGGAAGACGGTATGAAAGCGGCGCACCGCCTCGGCCGCCAGGCCTGCTCCAGTGGAACCGGTGGCGATGTTGCCGACGAAACGCACGTCATCTATGGGCTCGCGGGTACCACCCGATGTAATAAGGATCCGCATGGACCTCCCTCCATCGCAGTTATACACCTTCAACGGGATGGCGGCAATGGGGGGCGGTTGGTCGAAATCACTTGCGGCCGCTGAGGAAGGCGCCTAGCCTCACCGGTGAGGAGGTGGGATGGAGAAGCTCGTATACGGTCCGGTTCCCTCCCGGAGATTTGGAATCTCTCTGGGCGTGGATGTGGTTCCCTTCAAGGTCTGCACCCTTGATTGTACCTATTGCCAATTGGGGCACACCACCCGCCATGCCACTGCGCGTCAGATGTTTGTCCCTGTGGCCAAGGTAGTAGAGCAGGTGGGTGAGGCCATTGCGCGGGGACCCCGGCCAGACATTATTACTTTTGCGGGTTCGGGTGAGCCAACCCTCTACAGCGGCCTGGGTGAATTGGCTAAGCAACTGCGGATAGCTTACTCCGTTCCCCTGCTCCTCATTACCAACGGCACCTTGCTTTGGCAGGCAGAGGTGGCCACCGAGGCAGCTTCATTTGACCTGGTTGCTCCTAGCCTCGATGCCGGCAACGAAACTACCTTCAACCTTCTAAACAGGCCGGCACCGGGAATTACATATGACCTGTTACTCGACGGACTTTCTCGCTTCGCTACCACCCACCCCGAGAAGATGCGCCTTGAGATCTTCTTCGTGGCCGGCATCAATGATTCAGCCGAGGAAGTAGAGTCGTTGGTGGAAGCGGTCACCGCGATTGGACCTCCCACGGTGGAACTGAACACTGCGGTGAGACCAACGGCGGATGGGACCGTGAGGGGGGTCTCAGCAGAGTTTCTTGCTGCTGTGGCAGGCAGATTCCCATGTCCCGCCACTCCCATTGCTGCCCCGGCCGCCGCGGTTCACAGAGAATCGCGCCCGGGGGCCGAGGAGCTGCGTCTAGAGATTCTCGCCACCCTGGCTCGGCGGCCATGTACAGCCGCCGACCTGTGCGCCAGCCTTGGGGTCGACCAGGCCTGCATTGAAGAGGCTCTTGCGGCTCTTCAGGCGGGGCAGAAAGTCGCTTCGCAGGTGCGCTCAAACGCGCGCTACTACGTGCTGCGCTCCTAGCCACTGCTTGCCTCAAACAAGGAACCCGTGTATAAATGGGCCCAGCAATCGTGGGCAGCCAAGTGGAGGTTATCAGGATGCTCTTCGGCAAGAAGCAGGACAAAGAAGTCACCGCGCAACTCTTTGAGTACATCGAGATAATCAAGGCTACCGTAGCCGAATTCAAGAAGATGATCTACGAGTACATGGACTGGGACAAGCATTTCAAGGAGGCGTCAAGGACAGTCCATGACATGGAGCACAAGGCTGACATTGTTCGTCGCCAGATTGAACGGGCCATGTTCGAGGGAGCCTTCCTGCCGGCCTATCGGGAAGACTATATTGCCCTCCTCGAGAAACTCGACCGGGTGGCCAACAAAGCGGAAGATGCGGCGGATACGCTCTATTTGATGCGTCCAGATGTGCCGGAGGCAATTCGCCCGGTGTTCAAGCAGATTGCCGACTTGACGGTCGAGGCCTTCGAACCGATTCCCGACGGCATTCGGGAACTGTTGGATGGCGAAACCGATATTCGAGAGTTGGAGGAGTTCGTCGAGGGTCGTGAGCAGATGATCGACAAGCTCCAGTTCGATTCGATTCGTGCTCTGTTCAAGGAACTCAAAGTGGAGAAGGTTGATGCTCTCTTGTTGAAGATGATGATCGACCAGCTTTGTGACGTTAGTGACAAGATTGAGAATGTAACCGATGTGATGGCCATCATCGCTATCAAACGGAAGCTGGCATAGGGGAGGGGGGAGAGTTCGCTGCATGAGTCTTGGACTGATCATACTTATTACTGTTGCTGGGCTCTACGTTGGCTGGAATATCGGAGCCAATGATTCCGGCAACTGTATTGGAGCATCTGTCGGGGCCGGTCTTATCCGCTACCGCACTGGCATCATCGCAGTGTCGATATTCGTCGTCCTAGGTGCACTCTTGGGGGGTGGCAATGTCGTCAAAACCGTTGGCAAGGGAATTGTTACCGACCCACTGTCAGCATATGCCGTTCTCGCGGCGTTGATCTGCGGAGGGATCTTCGTCACCATTGCCACCTTCCTGAAGGTACCCGTCTCTACTTCTCAGTCCGTGGTGGGCGGTGTGGCGGGAGTGGGATTGGCCTCAGACCTGACTGTCAATTTCGGTAAGCTGGTTACCATCGTGGAGTGTTGGATTCTCTGCCCAATCATGAGTTGCATAGTTTCCTACTTCGTCTACCGGGGCTTGCGCGTCTGGCTGCGCAGAATGAAGTCTACCAAGCTCGCCGAGCGAATCTTGATGTGGGGAGTACTTGTCTCTGCCGGTTACGCAGCATATTCCCTTGGGGCCAACAATCTCGGCAATGCCATCGGGCCCATCGTTGTACTCGATGTAGTGGACCTCATATTGCTCTCGGTTCTGGGTTCTTTCTCCATGGCCGTTGGGGCATTGACTTTTGGTCGGGGAGTGGCGGAAACGGTGGGTAAGTCGATCACCAAACTAGACCTGCCTGGAGCCTTCTCCGCCCAGGTTTCAGCCGCTTTTGGTCTCCATTTCTTCTCCATGATTGGCATCCCTGTTTCCACCTCTCAGGCCATCGTGGGCTCTGTTCTGGGGGTCGGCCTGGTGCACGGCGCCAGAACAGTTTCGAAGCGCAAGCTAATCGAGATTGTGATTGGCTGGGTGGCCACGCCTCTGGTCTCCGGTAGTGTCTCATTCGCCGTCTACACACTCATCATGCGATTCGGATAGAGGGGACGACGCCATGAAGCGGCGCCTTCTCATTCTGGTTGCCATACTCGTTGCCGCCGGCGTCATCGGGACGCTCCTCGTGCCCGTGGGATTCAGACTCTTTTACAAGCTGCGTCGGGACAATCTTCCGGCCATCATTGACCGGCAGACCTTTGATGAGCAGCTCTGGCAGGTAAGTCGGGTCTATGACCGCAACGGCGATGTGCTGGCTGAGTATTTCCGGGAGCGCCGGACCATCGTGCCCGTGGAGGAACTACCGGACCATCTGCTGCACGCGGTTGTGGCCGCCGAGGACAAGCGATTCTACGATCATGGGGGTGTCGACTGGATAGCGGTCCTCCGTGCTGTAGTGGTAGATGCGGCCCGCATGCGAGTAGTGCAAGGGGCCTCGACTTTGACCCAACAACTGGCCCGCAATCTCTACCTCAACCAGCGAAGAACGATCCTGCGTAAGGTCAACGAAATGCTGGTGGCTTTGCGCCTTGAAGAGACCTTGAGCAAGGAGGAGATTCTCCATCAGTATCTGAATCTCATCTATCTGGGACATGGTCGCTATGGAGTTGAGGAAGCCGCCCAGTTCTACTTTGGCAAATCTGCCAGGGAAGTAGACCTCGCTGAGTCCGCATTGCTGGCGGGGATCATCAAAGGTCCAGAAGTCTTCTCTCCGTTGCGGTCCAAAGAGAAGGCCGAGCGACGCATGGAGTACGTCCTGGGCCAGCTCGTCGCGGCAGGGTTCGTGGACCGTATCTCGGCCGATGCAGTACTCATGCCCACTATAGTTGGAGCCAGCCAACGACCAAGCCTGGCGTCGCCATATGGGGTCGACGCTGCCTTGGCTGGGCTTGTCCGGCAGATCGGGCGTGAGACTTTCGACCTCGGCGGGTTCCGCCTGCACGCGACCCTGGACCCGGTTTTGCAACAGGGTGTGGACCGTGCTATCGCCGACCAACTTCCAGCACTGGAGGTGGGACTTGACGTCATTGATACGAAACCCGAGGTGCTCTGCAATTGCGTGCTGGGTGCGAAGGTGCCAACGGGATGCGCGGTGTGGGCCGAAGTGAAGCGCAGGAGTGCGAAAGGGGACGGGTATGTCGTCTCTCTGCTCGGGCGCCTCGGTCGAGTGCCCGATGATTCCCTTGAGCGCCTCGGGAGCAATGATGATGAGTTCCATGAACTGCAGCCGGGGAGCTTTGTCAAGGTGATCCCCAATCAGGAGTTCGAGCTGGATTCTCCCTGGCTGACCGAAGAGATCCTCGTTGTACCGGTCGCCCGCCCCCAGGTTGCTGCTGTCTTAATGGATGTTTCTACTGGTGCGGTACGGGCCGTATATGGTGGCATTGACCACCGTTACCACCCCTTCAACCGGGCGATTACTGCGCGTCGCCCTATCGGTTCTACCATCAAGCCTTTCATCTATCTCGCAGCCATGCAGGCCAACGCCCTGGGCACTGACTCTAAAGTTGATGCTCGCTGCCTCAACTTGCGCAAGGCCAACGGCCGGCGCTGGCCCATAAGGGACAGCCACGCCCACGACGATCAGTTGACCATCACTGAGGCCCTGGAGATTTCGTCCAACTGCGCGGCTGTTCGGACCTTCAGGATGCTGGGCCTCGAGACCTTCACGGCGATTTGGAATAGTTGGGGGCTCCCCGCCCTGGACACGGCAGATGCCTCCCTCGCACTTGGCAGTGCCTCCATGAGTCCTATGGAGCTTGCCTCAGCCTATGCGATGTTGGGAAACGGGCGATGCACGCCTCAACCAATTCTCCTGGAACGGGCCTTTGGACGAGGCATGAAACCTCATCTGCTGCCACCCACCGCGTGTGTGGGTTCGCCCCCGGAGGCTGAAGTGGCAGCACTGGCTTTGGCGCTGAGACGAGTCTTCACCCATGGCACTGCACGGTCGGCACATATCAAGGGCATTAGCTCCTTCGGCAAGACGGGGACCACGACTGGGGGGCGAGATGGCTGGCTGGCGGGGGTCATCCAGCCACTGGATGGTAACCCTTTGGTGCTGGTGGTCTGGGTAGGTACTGACGATTTTACTGAACTTGAGGGTAACAGCGGGCCCACTACTGCGGCAATTGTCTGGAAGGCAATAGCGCGGGAGCTGTTCGTCGAGTAGTCTAGATGTTCGTCGACTAGTCTAGATGTTCAATATTGTTCAGGTCTTCTTTCGAACTGGGATCCGTTGTCTGGGTGATGGCGAGAATCCTCAGCTTTCTCCCCTTTCCTTGCAAAATCTGGAGGATTCCATCTCCGGAACGGGGAAAGACCGACGCCCCCTTCGGGTTTCGCACAACGCGATAGCCCCGCTTGCGATAGAATTCCATCACATCTTCGAGGCTGGCTTCGACGTCATAGCGCGTGACGGCGGATTTATCCCGGGGCATATCGTGTGGTTTCACCTCCACGACCCGCTCCGGGAGCAAGTAGCTGCCGACGGGGGGGAGGTCCGCTTTCTTCAGCCCTGTGGGCTCTGGTAGTGTTGGGTCCGGAATAGTCAGTTCTGGAAGGTGAATGTCGGCTGCGGCGGGCGCCGGAGGCGGTTCTTCTTCCTTTGGTTTGGAACAGCCGACTGCGACAATCGCGGCCAGCGCGATTAGCCACGGCAGACTTTTCGAAACGTTAGACCTAGTCAAAGACCATCCCCCATGAAGTGGAGAAGATCGATTGGGCTGGAGCGCCGAGCTTCCTGACTGACTTCTGGCCAGTTTCGATGACACCACCGCCTGCGGGTGGGCTCATGCCGGGAGATGAGTCGCCAGAAGCACCGGTCTGCACGACCAGTTCGAGGCTGCCACCACTAGCGCCGCCAAAGAAGGAGCCACCAGACCCACTATCGGCACCCGGATACTGCGAGCCGAAACCTGGAATTGTTGCTCCATCCTTCAGGTCGCTCTTCCAGGGTTCGGAATCCTCGGCATCAGCAAAACAGGCGTGCCGTTGAATGACCTGGATTCCCACCAGTTCGGAGTTCTCGAATGTTGTATACTCAACCAAATCACCGGTGGTCAGCAAGTTGCCGTCTTCGTCGATGGCCCCCACAACGTCATCCACCTCGTCTTCCTCATCCCCATCAAAGTCGATACCCCAGAGCCGGGCATCGCCCATCGCGCAAAGACCGGATGAGGAAGCCTGAGTGGCAAAGTACGCTACCTTGTTGAAGACCGTCAGGTTGGTGGAGAGGGTCTCGCCCTTCTCCAGTTCAATCACCCAGTTCTCCTTGGCCGTGAACCCGTCGCCATCCCAAAACTCCGAAACAGAGTAGATGCGGTCTCGCTGGCTGGGGTGAAGTGCCTCCTCGAACGAACCTGTGGCATAGACCACGACCAGGCGACCCGGCGAGAAGCTGGTGGCTGCCGCCGGCTCCAAGTCGATTGGGCGTCGCTTCTTATGGTCGAGTTTCTTGTCGAAGGCATCGTGGAAGAACTCGAGCTTCCACTCAGCGGGGTCGTTGTCCGACAGGTCGAGCCTCCATAGCTGTCCGCAGGCGTCGCCGATGAACGCGCGGGTCACGTGGGCCCCCGGGAAGACGTCATATGCGACGACGTCACCAATCATAGGACAGTCGATGAAGTCCTTGTTCTTCGCAACATCGTTGGTGTCTACGACGTTGCCACAGGAGTTGCAAAACTCGCGAATCAACTCACCGGACTGGAGGTCAACTACGTAGACCGCCTTGCCTGAGTCATCTTCGCCGGAGATTTCGCCGCCGCCACCGAAGATGGCAACTGAGCGCTCCTGATTCACCGCGTTGTACTCATAGAAGAGAGAGCCAATAGCCGGACGAGAGTAGGTCTTTCCCAACAAAGCGAAGTCTGTGGAGGGAACGCAACTAGTTGCGGTACCCGGGATGTTGTAGCACCGTTCGGTGTTGGAGATTTCCCACATGAACTCGTACTCTTCCGGGTCGGTGACATTAAGTGAGAAGTAGCCACGTCCACCCTGTCCGTAACCGGAAATCAGCACCGAACGCCAACGCTCGGCCTCTACATCGACGCTCAGGTCGAGGCTCTCCTTGTAGAGTCGCACCTCTTCGGTGACCGGCTCGCCATCCATGAGGTAGACAGTGCCCGATGCGAGCTGGTTGAGCTTGCCGAGCAAATGTCGCGGGATGAAGGACCACAACTCCTCGCCGTAGTCGGGAACGGGAAGCGTGGCCGGACGGTCGACCCGGAACGCATGCATCTGACCGTCGTGCGAACCAGCGAACAAGACGGTGGGCCGGAGGCGGATCTCCTCCTTGTTCCTGTAAACCAGGAATGAGGGAATGGGAGCATAGATGGAATCGAGGTTAGTCTGTATCACCGGCTGTGAATTGTTGATTGCCCCTAAGGGAACATTCTCACGGCGGCTGCCCTCGTCTGCTCGAACAAGGCGAAGCAACTGCCGGCGGTATTCTTCCCGCACCAGGAGGTCATTGGCATTGCCAAGTTTGATCCCTGAGTAGACCGTCTCCCCGTTGGGCAGCTCGTAGGGGTCAAGTTGTGGCAGCTTGCCTGTGGTTGGAATGCCCAACATATCAGCGGTGACGTCGGTGTTGAGGATGGAGAACTCCGCTTTGACTCCGTCGACCTGGGTCTCAATTACCCGATCTTCCACCCGGTCGGCCAGTGCCCCGGATATGGAGAACACTTCGCAAAGGGAGGCTCCGCCATCGGCATCCTCAGCTTCGCAAGACTGGTCACATCGAAGGACGAACTGGTCCAGGTGACCCGTCTGATCCAGCGGCGTGTACATAGTGCCGCTGTAAGATGCGTTGAATTCGTACTGCTTGTCCTTGGAACGTCGAGTCCGGTTGGTAAAGACGGTATCGACTGCGGCAGCCTGATTGCCCTGAATAGAGACCAGAATCTGCCCCAGGGCAGCAGTTAGCTCAGCCTGGCTGCTGGCGATGTAGGCTGAATCGCTCCCACCGGCCTCAGCAATTTCGTTAAGCACCGGGAAGGTACCGGCAGGCGTGTTGAAGCCGATCACATAAACGGTGACGCCCGCGGCCAGGAGATTGGCTGCTGCTGCCATGGAGGTCGCGTAGCCATTGGTGCCTTCACCGAGGTTGGGCTGTCCATCGGTAATGAAAATAACGCTCTTCGAGCGGCAATCGTAGTAGGGGTCACCCTTCTCGCTACCTTCGTTATATGGGCGAACGCGCTCGTCATTCTTGAAGAAATAGAGGGTATCTTCCAACATCGGTGCCAAGGGAGTACCGGAGTAAGGCCGGACTCCCAGGATCTCTTCCTGAATAGTGTCGTTGACCTTTCTCAGGTCCTTCACCTTGTCGCTGGAAGGCGGCGAAACGAGCCGACCGACGTCGGCATTCTCACTGCGCACTCCCAGATTATATCCAGAAAGCTTGTTGGGACCGTAGCTGAAACCGCCCGCCGCATCGTCGCTGGTGCCGGGCTTCGGGTCAAAGGTCATAAGGCCGAATTTGAACTGGTCACGGTAGATGTCGATAAGGCCATCGACACGCTGTAGCTCCCCATCTACAGGTACGCCTTGCATTTCAACATGGTCAGGGTGTGCATTGTAATCTTCTCGGTTCGGGTCAGCGAGCCGGTCATCATAGGAACACCAGTAGTCATGGAAAGAGCCCGTCAGGGTCTCTACCGCGACTGCCCAGCGGCTACGTGAGTAGTCGAATCCGTCAACCCGACTGTCGTGGCAAATGGGCAATTCCCCTTCTACCACGGCATCCACCGACCACTCCATGCTCGTCGACGAGTCGAGGAGCAACATGACGGTGGGCTTCGGATTGACACCAGGCTTCTTTGCCAGGGCGCTGCCGGGGCTACCCAGCAACAGGAGCAGAACTACCGCCCCCGGCATCCACCTGAGTCTCTTTCGCCTCAGTTTCCATTTCATGACGTACCGCCTCACTAATACCCACAAGGGAAAGGTCCCAGAAAGAGGTGTGACACGAAGCGGGCCTTCGCCGTGTGCCTCAAGCTATCTGGTACCTCGCTATCCACATTCTCTGTCCCCAGATAACCGTCGGAAGTGGCTGTGTACTTCCGGTAGCAAAAGCCACCGGTCGAGAAGCCAGGTATCCGACGAGTGTCCACGGGGTCAGAGAAATAAGTGATGAATTGAGCTGCATCCTGGTGCGCAAACTCCGGTCCAAAGGAACCCCAGGTACTGAAATCAAAGAACGAATCGTTAATGTCTCCTGCTGTTACCTTGAAATCGGTTCCACCCAGTGCGGAAAAGAAAGCGTTCTGATCCTTGGCAGCCAGAGCCACCGGACCGGCCAGTCCTGCCTCCGTGACGTAGTATCCCTGCTTGGCAACTCGGTAAGCGCCCACCTGGGCAGCTTCGCCGGCCACCTGCTGAACCACCATCAGTCCGATTGAACTGAGCACGAGGAGCACCAGCAGTGCCAGCAGAAGGACCGAACCCCGTTCGCCGCGGCGTACCATTATGGACCTCCTACCAGGTTACGAACGGCCAGAGAGGTCAGTTCGACTCGAGAGGCCAGACTCGACGTCCGACAGGAACCCTTCATGTCACTCAGGTCGAAGGAGACCAGCGGTTCATGTTTGCCATTCTCCCGAGGCTGGAAATTGAATTCCGGATCTTCGGTCACGGTGCGAACGGTAAGCTTGACGGTCAGGTAGCGAAGACGGTGCGGAATCGCTGTCCCGGCACCCTTGCCAAGGAAGCCACCGCCAGTATCATCCGCCACCTGGTCTATCAGCGCGTACTGGACGAAGTTGGGGCTATTGCCCACGTCGTCCATGTCGAAGCCAAAGTCGTAGTACTGCAAGTCAACGGCGTAGTCGGCAATGACCAACTGGCTGTTGGGAACCGGAGTCTTGCCGTCAAGTTGCAGCTCGTCACGCACCAGGTCGGTCTTGCCGTCTTCTACGTCAGGTCGCTCATCAGAAACGATGCGATAGCGAACGAATCCAGCGACATTCACTTCCAACCCTTCACCAAACCCGGTGATGCCACACATGGTGCCTGCACCTGCGGCGGGCACCGAAGATTCCAACGTCACCGTCCGTGAGGCAAAGTCTGCATCAGTAATGGCCAGATAGACCTCGAACTGGTCCTGGTTCATGATGCGCAGATAGCGAGTGGGAGTGAGGGGGGAGGGGTTGAAAACCTGGTTGAACGATACCTGATTGTCCGGGAATGTCTGGGTCGCCTGCAAGATCACCTGATTGCCCTGAATCCCGGCAGTGCGGTACGTTTTGCCGCTGAAGAAGTCGCCGAAGAGAACCATCGAGGTAGGGCGAACATAGACGTTCTCGTCCTCACGGTAGACGCTGCCGTCATCCTGGAAGGTGGATAAGGTAATCGCCCGGAGTGCGTCAGTCGGCTTTGGGCAGACCGCTGAGTCAAGCGCACTATTGGGCGTGGCCAGGAATCCGGCGCGCCGCAAGTCCCGCTTGATATGCTCCAACCCGAACCGCAGCCGGTCCTGCATGTCCATGGACTGGCCCTCGACACGGTAGGCACTAACGCTCTGACCGTAGAGGGTGTAGATCGCACCGATAATGACGAAGGAGAGTACCACCGTCACCATCAACTCGATCAGGGTGAATCCTTTTTTCCCTCGCACCTACAGCCTCCTACTGCGAGAAAACGTTTCGCATCAATGTTGCCGGCACCGTTATGCTGCCGACATTGCTCATGTCTTGTTCCATTTGAGTACCGACGCCACACGTCTGGTACTTGGTGATCTGCCCTTCGTCACGTAGCCATAAAACCCGCACATCGGCCCGGACGAGATAGTCGGGCACCAGCCAGGTCAGTCGATAGTGCAAGCAGTAGCGCCGATTTTGCCCGGGTGGAATCTCGGTGGCGATGCCGGCATCCCACGTGGCGTCGGCGTTGCCCATGGGGCCGACCCGGCGATCCTGAGCCGTGGAGCGATATCCCTCGATCCACCCACTCCCACCATTGACCGTAGCCTGCCCGACATAGCGAAGGTGCGGGAACTGAGCTGCCAGACCACCTTGCAGGATGGTCGCAGACGCATCGTCGTTCCATGCAATGGCTTCGCTCTTCAGCGTTTCGATGAAGTGCTCCCCAAGGTTGACCGCCTCCATCATGGAGCGGGACTCGTTGACGGCATGGAGCGTGCCGACCTGCATATTGATCAGCGCCATGAAGCCGATAGTGGTGATAACAATCACCATCATCAGTTCCATCAGGGAAAACCCCCTTTCGCCACGCCTCGCCTTAATCTCCGGCTTCATCCTGTCTACTCCGTGGTGTTTCTAACTTTGGGAATCCCGTTGTAGGGCACAACGATTTCGCGCGCCAAATCAGTCTTTTCGGCAACGCTTCCCTTAGTGTCCCTAGAGAAGAGTTGGATACGGAAGACGGCTTCTCCTGCTCCATAGCCCGCAGGGGCCGGGAGAGTCGTCCCATCAATTGAGAGCACGCGGCCGTCGGGCCGCACGCAGAACTTCGCACCGGCCGCAGATACCAGCAGTGACGGTGCCGCAGAAACTATGTGAACATCGGACAGACCCTCCTGCTTGAAGTCAATTACCCTCACATCGGTAATCGGGTCAGGTTCAGCGCCGTCCGCGGTAAATGATGCCTGGGTGCAGGCCGAGCCGTTGCCTTCGTCGAGATGGATGGCCCCGCTGTTATTCCCGTCCGAAAGTTCGACTCGTACTAGGTAGGCCCTATTACGAGAGGCCGCCTGCACCCTGGCGTATTCCACCTGGTTGACAAAGCAGTTTGTTGCGGTGGCTAGCTTTTGGTGGGTGAGGGTGTTCATGATGGCAGGCACTGCGATAATCCCCAGAACGGCGATTATAACTAGAACGACGAAAGCCTCGAGAAGGGTGAACCCCCTTTCGTTCGAATGACATGATGTCTGTCGTTGTGCGGCTCTCATCGCGGAAGATGCCTCCGTCAACCAGGTCCTCCGAGCGGAGTCAAGAGCAATATCCGTGCCATCCACCCAGCGAGGCCATAATGAGCCAAATGGGCCGCCAACGGCTGCTCCTTACGCCTGAACCCCCTAAAATGCTGCAAAGTTTTTGCCGGCTACGCAAACTTTGCACACACTCTTTGTTACTTAAGCTAGCATGGTTACTATACCACGCACTCGCGTGTGCGCAAAAGGAAAGGCGATGCGAGGGTTCTCAGGACGATCTGATCACGGCTGTACCCCGGTCCGTTCTTGAAGGGAGGTATGGCGTT
>CAZFVN010000051.1:0-35056 GCA_964522395.1 uncultured Myxococcales bacterium | reverse complement strand
GTTGAACCTTATGAAGAAGAGCCTGTTGAATAATAACCTGATGAAGAAGATGGTGTTGCAGAAGAACCTGATGAAGAAGATCCGGTTGCCGAAGAACCTGAGGAAGAAGAACCGGTTGCCGAAGAACCTGAGGAAGAAGAACCGGTAGTAGAGGAACCCGAGGAGGAGCCTGTGGCGGAGGAACCAGTGGAAGAAGAACCGATCGCAGCGGAGGATGAGGTAGATTCTGGCGGTGGGCTCTTTTCAGGATTTGGTGAAGAGGAGGATACGGCACCGGTTGATAGTGACAACGAGATGCTCCATTCACGCCGTGAAAACTCGGTTCTCTTCTCCCTGGACGATCTTACTCGTAAGGGCGAGGAAATCGATGTCACTACTGCCCAGGGCGATGACTCGGGCCTGATTGACATTCGTCAGGTAGCTGTCGATGACTCTGGACAGGATGATCTCTTTTCCGGCTTCGGTGCTGGTGACGCGTCGGCGGCCGACGTTTCTGCTGACGTGCCCATGGCGGGTGGGTCGCAAGCGACACTGGCTATGCCCATTCTAAGGAAGAAGAGCCGCTGGCCACTTTACCTGGCCGCATCTTTTGTCGGTGCTGTGGTGCTCGCCGGTGCGGTCTATGCCGCGATGACCATGATGACTGGGCCAGGGGAGAAGGGAATCCGACAGGCTGTAGCCTCAGCTTCGGAGATGGCGTTTACGCAGATCAACCAGACCCGTCTGAAGCTGGAGACCGAGCACCAGGGAGCGGTAGCTGCAGCCCGGGCAACTGGCAAAGAGAAGGAACTTGCTGCCGAGCGTGAAGCCGAAGCTGAAATGGCCTCGTTTAGCAAGGAATTGGAGCAGCGACTGGCTGACGTAGAGACCCTCAATCAGAAGAAGTTGGGAGATCTGGAGATCAAGTTGGAGGATGCTCGCAAAGCGGCGGAAGAGCGCAAGAAGCGGCGCCTGGCTGCTGAAGCTGCCCTGAAGAAGGCTGAAGAAGCCGCAGCTACAGCGGCGGCAACCACCGAAGTTGCGGTGGCTGAGAAGAAGGCCCCGAAAGAGGCTCGGGTCGAGACCAAAGAGGAGCGTCAAGCGCGGCACAAGCGACGTGAGGAGCGCAAGGCCCAAAGCAAGAAGGAAGCGAAGAAGGAAGTAGCCAAGAAGGAAGAGAAGAAGGTGGAGAAGAAGGCCGAGAAGAAGGAATCGGCTGGCTCGGATGACAAGAAGAAGGATGCTAACGCCTTCTTCAACGCAATGGACAAAAAGGGTGGCGACGGGGGTTCAGACGGTACTGCGGCCAAGAAGCCGAGCAAGAAGACTCTGACAACCACCGATATCATGCGCGTTGTGAACAAGAATAAGGGGGCCATGCGCAAGTGCTTCCAGAAGTATGGTGCCGGTCTCGACAGCGCGACTATCCGGACGAAGCTGAAGATTTCTGGCTCCGGGGAAGTTACCAATGTTTCAATCTCTTCCATGGAATTTGCCGGCACCGCGCTGGGCAATTGCGTGCGAAAATCACAGGCAAAAATGAAGTTCCCTGCATTTGCCAAAACTGCTTTGACCAAGTCCATTTCGGTTCGGTTGCCTTAGCCGGATTCCGCAATAGTTCTCGCTGGAGGAGTACCGCGATGTCCCGTCTTCCATTCTTGAAAGTCCAGGGCGCAGGCAATGATTTCGTGCTGCTGGACGGTAGGGAACTGCCCGGGGATGGCCTCACTCCAGCCCAAGCAGTTCTGCTTTGCGATCGCCACTACGGTATTGGTGCCGACGGGGTTCTTGTGCTCACCGGAGACGATGGCGGGATCCCGGCCATGCGAATCTTCAACGCTGATGGCTCAGTGGCACAGATGTGCGGTAACGGCCTGCGTTGTTTCGCCCTGGCCATGCGCAATCACTACGGATTCCAGCATACCCCACTTCCCGTTCACACCGATGCCGGGCCCATGACATGTCACATAGATGGCGGCGGGAGCGAGGCTCAGGTTACCATTGATATGGGAGCGATCACTGCTCCATCAGGAGGGCCAATGCAGCTCCCCCTCCTCCCCGAGAGCGTGGATGTTGCTGGCGAAGCGGTCATCCTCTATCGAGTGGCCACTGGCAATCCTCATGCGGTGCGCGTCGGAGAGACGACGGATGAAGAGCGCCAACTTCTGGGGCCACCACTCTCCGTGGACCCCCATTTTCCAGAGGGAACCAACGTTGAGTTCCTTTCGGTGGAGGGCCCGCGAAGACTAACCGTCGTGGTTTGCGAACGGGGGGTCGGGTTCACCCTGGCCTGCGGAACTGGGGCGGTTGCCGCCACGGCAGTAGCGGTGGCGGCGGGCTTTTCCCCACCAGATCAGTGGATTGATGTGGCTTTGCCTGGTGGAGACCTGCGGGTTCGAATTGGTGCAGATTTCTCATCAGCATCCTTGCAGGGCCCAGCGACAGAGGTCTTCCATGGTTCTGTTGATTTGCAGGAGGCCTGATGCGTCCAGAAAGACCGGTGCCAATGGTCACATTGCGCGACTTTGACCGCCCGATGAAGGACTACTGGGGCAATACCATCCCTCGCCCCGTCCGGGTTGGGAAAATGGGCAAGTCGCTGGAGCAGCTTACTTACAAGCGTGCTGAGAGCTTGCCCTTCTTGCGCGCGCTGGAAGAGAGCGCTGGATTTCGCCGCGGTGACAAGGTTCGTCGGTTGGCGGTAACCCTCTACCAGGAAGGTCTCTTTCAGTGGGTCCTGCAGATTCAGGCTAGCGCCGGAAAGCAGCGGCGCAATCTCTGCCTCACTCTATCGAAGGATCCGATCAAATTCGCCCGCATCGCCCGGCGTGAACATGGTATCTTGCAGACGCTAGCCGCTCGCAACCCCGAGGCCGTAGTCTCGGTGCTCCGGGGCGGCGAACTTCCGTTGGTGGATGACCGCTACCAGGGGTCGCTTTACGGTTACTTCGCCCACTTTCTCACAGGCTATACTGAGTTGGGAATCGACGAGCGTCATAGGTTTTTCCTCGTCGGCCAGGAGGAGGCCGTTCGCCTCTCCAAGGTGCAGTCCGAGGAGACCCGCAGTCGCATGGTCGAAGCGCTGGCATCACTTTACGAACCCAAGAGCGGGTCGGCACTGACAGACCTGGAGGTCAATTCTGGTGACTTCATGGGCCGCAATGACAGAGGGGCCGTTGAAGTACGTCTGATCGCCGCGCGTAATTTGCGCAGTGGATTTTCGTCCGCAGGATTCTTGAAGAACCTCCTGAACCCCATGGGTGACCATGCTGGTCAGCCGTTCTTTGTAGTCCCAGGTCGTGTCGGAGCGCTGGTCGAGGCCCTGCGAACAGGTCTGTCGGTCCCCCTGGGGACCCGTGATGAGGCCAACTCATTCTTACAGCAAGCAGTCCGACAGGGGCGCCGCAAGAAACTGGAGATTTTGCACCCCACCATTACCTGGGAAGCAGTCGGCGAGAGACTCAAGTCCTGACAGCGATTGTCTTCGCTCCAGAGGACCCTTCGAAAAAGTAAGTAAATAGTTACCAGGCGGGATAGCTACCGGACTACAATTCCAATTCCAGACCCTCGTAAGCGACCAGCGTATTTGCGAACTCGGCTCGAGCCTTCTTGCCGATGGCATCCATCATGTCGTCGTCGTGGGCGGGATTGTGGTGGAAGAGAATCAGTTGGTTGATGTCTGCGCGGCGAGCAATCTCGCAACCGTGAAGCCACGAAGAGTGACCCCAGCCAACGTGATTGGGATAGGCCTCGGGAGTGTACATCGTGTCGATTGAGAGAATGTCAGTCCCCTGACAGAATTCAATGATCATCTCGTCATGTTCCGGAGTATGCTCATGATCCGTCAGGTGCACGAAGGACTTTCCCCCGCCGTCAAAGCGAAATCCTGTGGCACCGTTCGGGTGATGCAGGTCTACCCTCGAAATAACTGTGCCGGGTACCTCGTACTGCTCGTGTTCATGGATCTCAAAGAAGGCAAGTTCGGCTGGCAGCCCATCCATGTTCATTGGAAAATTGGGCTCCTGCATCTGTCCTTTCAGGACCGATTCCAAACTCGTATCGACTCGATGCCCGGAGACGATATCTATACTGAAATCCTTCCGGTAGACTCCGGAGAAGAACGGAAAGCCTTGAATGTGGTCCCAGTGAAGGTGGCTTAGAAGCAGGGTCAGATGTTCCGGGTCTTTGAGGGTAGCGCCGAGCTGCGTCAGACCCGTGCCCGCATCGAGAATGATGCGGCGCTGTTCTGTCTGGATCTCCAGGCAACTAGTGTTGCCTCCGTACCGTACGGTCCGCTCTCCTGGCACCGGAATACTCCCCCGGACACCCCAGTAGCGAATTTGGAAATGGCTCATCGGAACTCCCCAAAACGTGTGTGGCACAACCGTCTTAATCCCTGCCAGTATATTCTATGCGGCAAGGGGGGGGAAGAATTATTCAGCAGGGACTATGCCGTCCCCCTCTTTGCGGTATGGAAGTTGGCAGCGACGGCAGTTTGTGCTGGCCAATTCCAGGAACTGAAGTCGCTCCCCGCAGCGGCACATGAAACCAGAACGCACGGCGGGCACGCCCTCAACCAGAACATAGGGCGGAACGTCCTTGGTGACCACAGCTCCCGCGGCGACAAAGGCGTATTCGCCAATGGTAGTGCCGCAGACTACTGTCGAGTTGGCCCCAATCGTCGCACCCCGCTTCACCGTCGTCTTCTCATACTCGGTCTTGCGAGAGACAAAAGCCCTGGGGTAGCGAACATTGGTGAAGACCGCCGAGGGACCAACGAAGACGTCGTCACCCAATTCCACCCCTTCGTAAACCGACACGTTGTTTTGGACTCGTGCTCGGGCGCCAATGGATACGTTGGCTGCCACGAAGCAGTTCTGGCCCAGGCTTGCGTCTTCTCCGACGATCGTCTCGCCCATGACGTGGCAATGGTGCCAAATCTTGGCCCCCGCACCCAACTTCGCGTCGGGATGTACTTCAGCACTCTCATGTACGAAGCTCTGCTTCTTGTCCGTTGTCACGTAGACTCTCCGTTTCTCGTGGATACTGCGGGAGCATGCGTCCAGCACCGCCATCACGCCAATTCCCGACGGCGCGCCGGCACGCGGTGCTTTGCGCTGTTGGATGCAACCGATGAAGTCGAGCAGCTCAAGTTTGAGCGGCTCCCCACTACTCAGTGGAAGCTCCTCACGCTCCTCCAGTACCACCCGTTTGGCCGCGTCTGGCGTCAAATCAAGTAGGGTCTTATAGAAAGTAAGGGCTTGCTCGCCCTTGGTGTCGTTCCATTCAAGCATCCCCTTGGTGCCCACCAGCAATGCGCGGTGCTCTTTGCGAGGTTCCAGCCAGCTAACCTGGATCTGAACGCTGAGCCGCCGGGGCTTCTCGAAGTAGAGGGTCATGGAGGCCGTATCGGCCAATCCCCGGCCCAACAAGTCCAAACCGTCTGCGTTCACGGATTCCGGCAATCCCCCTCCTAGCTCCAGAGCGAAGGCGATGTCATGGGGCGCAAAACTGAAGAGAATGTCCTCCGTATCCCGGATAGTCCCCAGGTTGGTTCGAATCAGCCGAGCCGAGAGCAGATCGCCGAGGCGTCCATCCTCCAGAAACTCGGCGATGCGTGTTCGCATAGGGTGGTATTCAAGGATGTGACCTACTTGCAGTACCCGACCCCGCTGGTCGGCCAATTCTCCCAAGGCCAGAGCTTCGCTCAATGTGAGCGCCAGCGGCTTCTCCACGAAGACGTTGACGTCACGCTCCAGGAAGTGCTGTGCCAACTCCGCGTGGGTGGCGGCTGGCGTGGCCAGCACCACTCCGTCCAGCCCCAGGGACTCCAACCCTTCAATGCAGGAACCGCGGTGGATATCGGGGTAGGGATTGGCCAGCCGGTCAAGGGTTTCCTGACATGGGTCGCAGATGGCCGAAAGGACTCCCAATTCATTCAGGACACGGGCGTGGTTCTTGCCCCAACGGCCGTGGCCGAGAAGGGCGATTCGAACTCCTTGCGTTAACATTGCTAGTGCTCCTGTGGATAAGTTACATCGGGGCGGGACCCGTGCGGGCGTCATTTAAGATCTACTTTACATCGAGCGGCGCGTCAACGGTCAATGTAGGATTCCTTGCGGGTGACCAGTTCTGCCAACGCAGTACGAGCTTCATCTGACAAGCTCTGATCCTCCAGGAGTTTCTGCAGTTCCGGAAGCTCTTCTTCGTGGCGACCACGGACGGCATCGGCAAGTCTCATGAACTCTTCGGAAAGACGATTGAATTCGTCGCCCTTCCGAAGTGGACGAATGGAGGCCCAACGGCCCTCTTGTACGGCCCGCATGAACATCTCAATGGCGTAGAGTGGGCCAACCATCTTGTGCGTCACATAAATGCCAGCCCCGGCCAGAAAGAGAACCAGGAAGGCGACAGCACCGAGCATCGCATAAACTACTGTCGCATCACGCGTCTCGACTTCCGGTCCCATGTCAGCTTCGAGTTCCTGGAGGGACTCCGAGACGTAATCCGATTCTTCAACGCCTGCCGGGAGTTCTATGCCTTTTTCCAGCTTCTCTCCAACCTCAAGAAGGTCAGACGAGATCTTGCGCTCATTGAAATAGAGTGCACCCAGGACTCCGAAAATGGCCAATCCCAGGAAGAGCACGAGCGCCGTGTACTTCAACTGGAAGCGCTTGTCCACCAGCATGTTTCTTACTTTCCGTTTGTATTTCGGTGAGGTCATTGCTTCCCTCCATAATCACTACTTCAGTTTCAGTTTTGATGCGATGGCGATGTAGGCTTTGTCAACCGCGACCTTCACTGCCACCTTCTGAGCTTCTATGTATGGGTCATCTGCCCAGGGGTCCTCAGGAGCATCTCCACCCGCAAAGGGGGCCTCTCCCGTGAACGTAGTCGATTTGAAAGCAACCTTCTTTACCGGGTCCAATTGCAACTCGACTTTCAACTTGACCTTCACCTTTCCGGCCTTATCGCCCGAAGGCTTCTCCACCTTTTCCAGACCACCCTTGAAGGTAATCACAATCTCAGGTTTGAAAGATTCCGCGATGTCTGGGCTCTCCCCGTCCACCTCAATATCCATTTCGGTGCCAACTTCAATGCCTTCAACCTTGATCAGGTGCTCCAGGAAGTACTGCTGTACCCACGGTGTAAGCTCCTCGCCACGATTGACTCTGTCGCGTAGCCCTTCGACTGCGATACGATAGGAGCCCTTGCCCGGCGGTGGCAGGTTACGCGGATATCGGGATAAAATATGGTTCAAGGCCTTCTTCGCCTGTTTCTTCACGAAAGCTGGTTCACCCGATTTGCCGATCCGATGGAGGTCTGACAGAGAGCCAGGGTGTTCCAGCGCTCCCAGCGCCCAGGCGCAGGCACCTCGCACCAGATGATCGTCATCCTTGCGCAAGCATCGAATCAAATGGGGCACCGATTCGGGGCGTCGCAATGCACCAAGTACTTTGGCTGCCTTGGAGCGGGTCTTCCAGTTGCTTCCCTGCCGGACCATTACATGGAGTTGGTCGAGGTCCTTCTTACTCAACGGCTTCTTCTTGCGGGATTGCGCAAAAACTGTCGGTTGGCTAGCCACCAGAGCGATCGCCACCATCAGCAGTAGCGCTACAATGTGTTGTCCCTTACTCAACCCTGACCTCTAACTCGTACCGTTCACGCCACGATCTGGTCTGCTGTGCGAAAGAGCCCGCAGGCGACCAGATCTACCAGCGAAGCCGACAACTCCAGGAATGACTCGATGTCGTCTGACTCTGGCCGCAACGCGACCATGTCTCGCATCGCCTCTCGGGCGGCCCCGAACATGAATCTAGCTGCCAATTCCGGAGACACATCCCGCACCAGCCCCATCTCCTGACCTGTCCTGATGGAACTTGCGACCAACTCTTTTACTTCGGCGAAAAAGCGCTCGACTTTATCGCGAATTCGAGGGTCCGGAGCATCCTGGCCTCCAAACATGATCGCTGCGACATTGCGAAAGCGGCGAACAGTGTCGATGGTCCGGATCAAATTGGCCTCTAATTGCGCCAACGCTGAGATCTCGCTATTCAGGTCAATACCTTTGATTCCTTCCTTCAGTTGGGCGAGGAAGCGATCCGCCATGAACTCGAAAACATCTTGCTTGCTCTTGAAGTAGAGGTAGAAAGTTCCCCGCGCAATATCGGCCCCAGCAATTATGTCCGCTATGGTTGCTCGATGGTATCCCTCTCGAGCGAAAACCTCTGCTGCGACCTCTAGAATCCGTTCGCGTCGTACGTTCGATTGAGTACGCACCATCCATCCCGCCTTTTCCAATTTGCACCCCACCGCGAGGGGCGCCACGATCATAGAAGGTGAGGAGAACAAAGGCAAGGTTCCCATGGAGCGGAGGAAGGCCTCACTCTTGCAGTCCAAAGAGACATCACGTCAAGTCTCTCAATTCGCCCGATTTGACTGGAATAACACCGAATATCTCTTGACCTTTCAGGTGGCTCCTGTAAGTATCGCGGCCTTGGGCAAATCACCTGGCAATTCGTGCCGGGAGGCCCACCGCAAAAATGTTGCTTTGCGGAACCATATCACTCGTTGGAGGGAGTACCATGTTGGAAAGATGTAGAGAGATGTTGAGCGGACGTCATCTGTTGACCACCCATGACTGGACCCGCGAAGAGCTGACCGCTGTTTTGGAGTTGGCCGAAGACATGCAAAAAGAAAGGTGGACCGGGAAGTACTTCGACGTGCTGAAGAATCGCACGTTCTTCATGTTCTTTTACAACCCGTCTGTGCGGACCAGGCAATCTTTTGAGTGCGCCGCCACGGAACTCGGTGGCCACGCGCAGTTCCTGGAGCCGAAATCCATGCGCCTCAAGACCGCCAAGACTGCCGGAGAGACCGTCGAAGATGCAGCGCAGGTTATGAGCCGCTACGCGGCCGGACTCGGAATCAGAATGTTGGAAGACAAAGTGGCCGCATATGGTGACGGATATAACGCCATCAAGGAATATGCCAAGTGGGCCGACATTCCGGTGTCCAGCATGGCTGACGATCGCTTTCACCCATACCAGGGTCTGGCAGATACCATGGGCATGCGCAAGCACATTGGCAAAGACCTCAAGGGCAAGAAAGCTACCCTCGTCTGGGGCCACGGCGCCCTCGCCCGTTCCTGGTGCTCAGTGCAGGAGTATATCCTGATGTCCAGTCTCTATGGCATGGATGTTACCATCGCCCATCCCGAAGGCTACGACCTCGATCCTGAAGTCATTGGCTGGGCCAAAGAGAACTGTGCGGCTAATGGGCAGGAATTCAAGATCACCCACGACCAGAAAGAGGCCTACGATGGCAGCCACATCGTCTATAGCCGCAACTGGATGAGCCCCAACGCCTATACCCCAGATGGCGAATTCCTCAAGCCGAAGGAAGTCGAGAAAGCTCTGACCTATCCCCAGTGGATCTGCGACGAAGAGAAGATGAAGCTTACTGACAACGGTCTCTACATTCACCCCATGCCAATCGATCGGGGCCATGAAGTTACCGATGAAGTGGCCTCCGGTCCTCGCTCGATTTGCGTCGACGTGGCCGAGAATCGCTTGCACGTACAGAAGGCCGTCATGGCCGCAACAATGAAATAGGGAGGGGTCGCATGAGCCATAAAGTCGCAGTGATTGCCATTGGCGGCAATTCCCTTATCAAGGACAAGGCACACCAGACAGTGGCCGACCAGTATCTGGCCGCCAAGGAGACGTGCGTCAACATCGCGGACCTGATGGAAGAAGGTTGGAACGTTATCGTGACCCACGGCAACGGTCCGCAGGTTGGTTTCATTCTCCTTCGATCCGAATTGGCAAAGGATTCTCTACACGAAGTGCCTCTCGACGCGTGTGGGGCAGATTCTCAGGGAGCTATCGGCTACCACATTCAACAGAACTTGCAAAACGAACTCGCCCGCCGCGGCGTCGACAAGCCCGTGGCTACCCTGGTGACACAGGTAGTGGTCGACAAGGACGATCCGTCATTCAAACAACCGACCAAACCCATCGGTCCGTTCTACACCGAAGCTGAGGCCCGTCAGGCCGAGGCCGAGAAGGGCTGGGCTGTCTCCGAAGATGCTGGTCGTGGCTGGCGCCGCGTTGTGGCTTCGCCGCTGCCCGAACGTATCGTCGAGTTGGAGGCCATTCGCACCCTTGTCAGTGCCGGGGTCTCAGTTGTGGCAGTTGGCGGTGGCGGTATCCCCGTGATAGAAGCTGACGGTCAACTCACCGGCGTGGCCGCGGTCATCGACAAAGACCGTGCCTCCGCGCTTCTCGCCAACAAGCTGGAGGCCACCCACTTCATCGTCTCTACGGCCGTGGAGAAGGTCTCCATCAACTTTGGTCAGCCTGACCAGAAGGATGTTGACGAGATGACCGTAGCGCAGGCCAAGGAGTATATGGCACAGGGGCATTTTGCCCCGGGGTCCATGAAGCCGAAGGTCCAATCAGCCATTGATTTCATCGAGGCCGGAGGCCAGCGCGTAATAATTACCACCCCAGGCAAGCTCCTGGACGCAGTTCATGGCCAGACCGGTACTCATCTGGTGCCCTGACCCCATTTGTCACTTTTCATGTGGCTCGTAACGTCCTGAGCCGCACCACGCCTGAGCGATGGCGAGGCCCATCCCACCGGTTGAAAAGTTGCATCCCCCCAATCCACTGCATACACTTGTGTCGCGTTTGAGGTAGTAATGGCCGGAAGAAAGACTGGTAGCGGAGGATTAGCATTGGGGGCGGCCCTTGGGCCTGCCCTCTTTCTAGCCCTTCTCTGTTCAACGGCCGCTGCCGATTCCATGCCAGAGCCGGTCCAACCGGGTACAATAGTTGTTACAGAGATAATGTACTACGCGCCTGCGGAGGTAGAGTTCCCTCTCGGTCAGTGGTTTGAGGTCTACAACGTTTCCGATGATGAGCGGACCCTGGCTGGGATGACCCTTGAGATCCTCTCAGACGAGAATGACGATGGTCAAAGCTACATGCTCAAACTCGAAGATGCGCCGGTTCTTGCCGGACACGGCTATCTTGTTCTCGGTGCCAGCAAAGCCCTTGCGATAAACGGTGGAGTGCCCGTGACTTACGCCTATGGGCCCGATCTGGTGATGCCCAAACAGGGAGGCATGCTGCGCTTGATCGTCGGGCAGGGAGAGATTGTCGACGAGGTCTATTTTGGCCCCGGTTACGATCAAGTTGTCCCCGCCGGACACTCCCTCAATCTTGAACCCGACGGCATGACCGAGGAGGCCAACGATCAACCCGAGTTCTGGTGCGAAAGCGTATCCCCCATCGCTGGCACAAAACCTCTCGTATACGGCTCCCCTGGCTCAGTTGGGCACACTTGTGACAGCGATGGCGATGGTTTTGATGAGGCCATGGGTGACTGCGATGATTTTGATCCGAAGGTCTCTCCAGGTGCCCAGGAGAAGTGTAACGGCATAGATGATGATTGTAATGGTGAAGCGGATGACCCGCCTTTCCTCGATGTCCCGTCATGGGGCGATGTCGGTGTCTGTCAGCAGGGAGGACCGGTTTGCCTCGGCTTCGACGGTTGGGATGTTGAGTTGCCTGATGAGTGGCAGGAAAACGAGACTCTTTGCGATACCCTCGATAACGATTGTGACGGAGAAGTCGACGAGGGGTTGCGCAACGCTTGCGGACATTGCGGTAGCGACGCCCCAGACCTCTGTGACGGCGAAGACAACGACTGCGATGGCATCACCGACGAAGATGTAGCTATGCCTCCCGACGACTTCACCTGCCCTGGAGATGGCGAGGGTGTCTGTGAAGAAACTACAGGTGAATGTGGTGGCGCCGAGGGTTGGATGTGCGTTTACCCGGCAAGCTTTGAGGAAGAAGAGGTGTCATGCGACAATCTCGACAACGATTGTGATGGCACCATTGACGAAGGCTATGAAGTGGGGATTCCTTGCCCGATTGGGGAAGGGGCCTGCCGCAACGAGGGCGTGACTATTTGCACCGCCGATCATCTCGGAGTTATGTGTGTGGGAGAAGCCGCACCAGGGCTCGTTGAGCTGTGCGGTGATAACGAAGACAATGACTGCGATGGACTCACCGATGAGGAATTCCCGGTGGGAGACGCCTGCGAGGCAGGTATCGGGGCCTGCCGCGTCACAGGGAAGTACTTCTGTTCCCTTGACCGCCTGGATGTCGATTGCTCTGCCGAACCGCTCGATCCGATCCAGGAGATCTGCGGCAATTTCATCGATGATGACTGTGATGGTGAAGTAGACGAGGCACTCTGCGGCGACGCCGTGGTCGATTCTCTGCCTCAAGGGTGCGGTACCGGGGCGCCGGGGACTTCCGCCTTGACAATTCTCTTCCTGCTGGCTATTCCCTTGCTGACGGTGCGTCGACGTCGCGCCTGACCCCGTCGGCACCTATTTCCCGCAAAGGATGCCAAGAGTGGAACGCTCATTCGAGAAACCCCTGAAAGTGGCAGTGGCCATGAGTGGTGGTGTCGACTCCAGCGCGGCCGCTGCTATCCTTCTCGAACAGGGGCATTCTCTGGTCGGAGTTACCTTCCGACTTTTTGGCTGCGAAATTGCCCGCGCAGCGGATGGCAAGAGTTGTTGTAGCCAGGAGGATATTGCCGATGCCATGCGAGTCTCCACGACTCTGGGCATCGACCATGAAGTGATCGATTTCTCCGCTCGTTTCGCTCGCGATATTATCGACCCGTTCGTCGCCAGCTACGCGGCCGGCAGTACCCCTAACCCTTGCATTCTCTGCAATCAGCACATCAAGTTCTCAGCTTTTCTGGATTGGGCTCTGGAGGCCGGTTTCGATGCCATCGCAACGGGGCACCACGCCCGCATTGAATTCGATGGTACTCGTTGGCAACTATGCACCGGCGCCGATTCTCACAAGGACCAGACCTATTTTCTCTTCCCCCTGGATCAGAGCACTTTGCCTCACGTGCTCTTTCCCGTTGGAACGTATACGAAACCTGAACTCAGGCGCATCGCAGCCCAAAGTTCACTCCCCGTTGCCGAGAAGAGCGAAAGTCAGGATGTCTGCTTTGCCGCCGGCGGTAGCTATACTGAGTTTCTGGAGGAACATGCTGGTCTCAAGCCCGTGTCCGGTTCCATTGTCTTGACGGACGGGACCACGGTCGGACACCACGAAGGTCTTCACCGCTATACCGTGGGGCAGCGCAAGGGCCTTGGGGTCGCCTGGCGGAAGCCGCTTTACGTGATCGGCAAAGATATACCTCACAACCGTTTGCTCGTAGGTGAGCGTGATGGCCTGAATTGTGATGAAATCGCCGCCGGGGGGGCCATTTGGACCGGTGGCACGATTCCCGCGGAGGGTAGCGAGGTTACGGCGCGTATCCGTTATCGATCTTCCGCTGCACCTGCCACGGTCGTGGCCGCCTCCCACCGTAGCTTCTCGCTTCGGTTCGCAGCATCTCTCCAGGGCGTCGCCAAGGGACAAGCTGCCGTGCTCTATGACGGCAGCAGAGTGGTTGGCGGCGGCTGGATAACGACTGTGGACGGAGCCTAGCTCTATGGCCCCCTCAGTCCTCATCGATACCCTGGGTTGTCGCACCAACGTTGCCGATTCGTCGCTGCTGGGGTCGCAATTGGTGGCCCAAGGCTATGACCTGGTGGCTGAGGTCGATACGGCCGACGTTGTGCTGGTCAATTCCTGCACCGTCACGCTCGGTGCTGACCGGGATGTTGGCAAGACCCTGCGTCGTCTCCGGCGGGCAAAGCCCTCCCTATTGCTCGTTGTGACGGGATGTTTGCCCACTGCCCACGGTCATCACCGTGTCCTGGAGGCCGCCGATATCGCGATTCCAGGCAACGACCCGCTGGTCGTTGTCAGCCGGTTGGTCGTCGCCCTGAAGAAGGCCGGAATTGAGCCTCCCTCAACTGCCGGTAGCGTCTCTTCAAGAGCATATGAAGCGGTCACAAATCTCTCCCGGGCAAATATCAAGATCCACGAGGGCTGTGACTGCCACTGTGCCTACTGCATCGTACCTACGGCCCGCGGGAGACCAGTAAGTCGCCCCGTCGAGCAGGTCCTGGCCGATGTCGAAGGTGCACTGGAGGCCGGGTTCCAGGAACTTGTAATCACCGGGACTCATTTGGCCAGATATGGTGTAGAGCAGGGAGAGGAAGATGGTCTGGTGCGGCTCATGGAAAGGCTCGAAGAGTATGGGGATCGCTGCCGGATGCGTCTCTCCTCACTTGAACCTGATTCTCGCCTGAATGGAATTGTCGAACGGCTAGCGGGGAATCCCTGTTGGTGCCCTCATCTGCATCTCGCCCTGCAGCACGGCAGTGACCAGATCCTTGCCGATATGCGGCGGCCCTACCGTTTCGTCGATGTCGTGAAGACACTTGAACTGGTTGACAGGAGATTGCCTGATGCCAATGTTGGGGCCGATTTCATCGTTGGCTACCCAACGGAAGAAGAAGAGAGTTTCAACGAGGGTCTCCGTCGGCTTCAAGATTTGCCCGTCAACTATCTTCATGTCTTCTCTTACTCGCCACGGCCGGGCACGCCTGCTGCCGAGTTAGCCTGCAAGTCTACGTCCCAAGATGTGAAGCAGCGCTCGGCGCAGCTTCGAAAGTGGGCTGCTGGGTGCAGAGCATCCTTTGAGGATTCCATGGTTGGTACGGTGAGGCAAGTCTTGGTGGAGAACCGCCGCGACCGTCAGGAGAATCACCTGATGGCTCTCTCCGACAACTATCTGCAATTACTGGTGGATGGGCCAGACCATTGGATGGGCTCGCGGAAGATGGTACAAATTGATAGGTCCGCAACGGGGCGGCTGACCGGGAGGTCCATCGATGTCGTGGAATGAAGAGCACTTTCGACGACAACTGGAGGTACTGCAGGAGCAGGTTGAGCATAGATTCAAAGAGGAGGCTCTGTTGCGGCAGGCAATGACTCACCGCAGCTATGCCAACGAACTTGGGGACTCGACGCTTAACAATGAGCGGCTCGAGTTCCTGGGGGACGCCGTTTTGGAACTCATAGTCTCAAAGGCGCTTTACGCAAAGTACGAGGGAATGAGTGAAGGCCAGATGACCAGAGCTCGGGCTGCCATCGTCAGGGCAGAAAGTCTCGCTGAGGCCGCCAAACTCCTGAATCTGGGAGAAATCCTGCTGTTGGGGCGGGGCGAGATCGGAACGGGTGGTCAGAAGAAACTTTCCGTGCTCTCCGCAGGTGTAGAGGCCCTGTTGGGGGCCATCTATCTTGACGGTGGTTTCGAGTCCGCCGAGCGCACCACCTTGAAGCTTCTTAGCGAGCGTTTCGATTCCCCCGGCGAGTTGGTTGCCCTGGATCCTAAGAGCCGACTTCAGGAGGAGTTCCAAAGCCGCCATGAAGGAACCCCCGTCTACGGAGTCGTGGAGCGCACCGGCCCCGCCCATGCTACGCAATTTGTGGTGGAGGTTCGGGTCGGCCTCCGCCCTCTTGCCAGGGGCGAGGGAACTTCCCGCAAGGCAGCCGAAACTGACGCTGCGGAGCGTGCCCTGAAGAGCCTCCAGAAATGAAGCCCCGGATCATCCCCTTCTGGTTTCCCAATCGAGGCTGTTCCCGTCGATGCTCCTATTGCGATCAGAGTGCAGCTCGCGGTGAAGCAATCGATATGCCTACGCCAGACCAAATCGCGTCAACAATTCGATCGGCCTCCAAAGAGCAAGGCGATCTCCCCCTGGAAGTCGCCTATTTTGGCGGCACCTTCACGGCGTTGCAAAAAGAGGAGCAGGTATCACTTCTGGAACCTGCCTTCGCCTCACTCCAGCAAGGGGTCTTGTCAGGGATCCGCGTGTCGACGCATCCGGCATTCACAACAGCGGAAACCATGGCCCTGCTAACCGGTCACGGTGTAACTACGGTGGAGCTAGGGATCCAGTCATTCTCGACGTCGGTCCTGGCCCACAATCGCAGGACCTACTCCGGCGAAGAGGCATTGCAGGCCTGTCGAATAGTCCAAGATTGCGGACTCGATCTGGTTGTCCAGTTGATGCCCTTTCTTCCCCTCGCGGAAGAACGCCAGGATCTTGAAGCGGCCCGTCTTGTCGCTAAGTTGAATCCCTCAGGAGTGCGGCTCTTTCCGACCGTTGTTCTGCAGGGTACCACGCTTGAGGACTGGTGGCGTGAAGGTAGCTGGCAGCCCCCTTCGGTCGATGCCACTGCAGGCCGTGTAGCAAAGATGCTGTACATTCTGCTCACGGCTGGAGTTACCGTTCACCGTATCGGCCTGCAGTCCAGCCACAGTCTGGATGAAGCGGTGCTCGCCGGTCCCTACCATCCGGCGCTGGGGGAGTTGTGCCGAAGTGCCCTGCTGGCGGACGTCCTTGGTTCCGCGATGGGACAAATGCAACTAGAGGGAGCCGACCGACCAGAGATAATTGCCGACCCAGCCGTGGCGTCGCTACTGACTGGCCACAACCACTTCGGGTTGCGCTTGCTCCGCGACAAGCACCCCGCCCAAAGCTTCGATTGGAGGCTGAGAACGCCCCAGACTTCTGGATATCAACGGCCGAAGCGCTCTTTCTGGCGGTCAGAGGTGTTTTCGGTATCCTTAGATGGTAGGATCGTGCATGTTGTTCGCGGGTAACATCACGTTCGCATGGAGATTTGGATGATCGCAGCGAGGCAATTGAGTTGGTACATGCTACTCGGCACGCCGTTGCTGTTGGCACTTGTCCTTCTCCTGCCGTCGGCCGATCTCTTAGCAACATCGAACGAAGATAGACCCCCGGTGAGTTTCGGAGTGGAGATTGACAGGCTCAAGGTCGAAGCCGAGGCTCTGGAGAATGAGGCGAGGGAAGAAGCAGACGCGGAGCATTACGAGGAGGCTGTCCAACTCCTGCGATCGGTGAAGTCGTTGCTCGCCGAGCGTGAGAACCTGTTTAAGGAGAAGGGCCGCAAGGCGTCGTCTGAGGAAGAGTTATCCTCGCTCGCTCGCGGACTTCAGGAGAACATGGCCTGGCGCAAACGGGTCAAAGAGCTGACGAACGTTCTCAAGCTCGCCCTGTGACATTGCAATTCTTCAACCCTATCTTAGAATGTAGCCGCCGCACCACCCTTGCTACAGGTGCGTCCTGGGGGTTGTCGCATGTCTTACATTGAGCCGGTACTCCATGCGCATAGCCCCCATCCGTCATGGTCAGGCTGCGCCGTTGCTCTGGGCAATTTCGATGGCGTCCACCTCGGCCATCGGGAGCTTCTCGTCACTCTCCGCCAAATGGCGGACCGCCACGCAGCTCCCGCGCTGGCGGTGACGTTCCATCCGCACCCAGCGGAAGTCCTCGCCAACAAGGCCCCCCGTCGACTAATGCCCATTGATGACCGCGTGAAGGCTTTGCTCGCCGCGGGCATGGATGCTGTCTGGGTCGTGCCCTTCACTCGGGAGTTGGCAACAGTTTCCGCAGAGGAATACATCGAGGAGACACTACTGGGACAACTCTCCATGTGTGGCTTCGTTGCCGGACCTGACACCCGCTTTGGGGCCAGGCGCGCCGGCGGTGCAGACTTGCTGCGGGAGTACGCAAGGCGCTTCGGTTTTGACCTTGAAGTTCTCTCTCCCTTCGAACTCAGAGGTGAAAGGGTCTCCAGTACAGCTATTCGCTCACTCCTGGATTCTGGCGACATGGGCCGGGTAGCCGAGTGGCTGGGCCACCCCTACCGTCTCAAAGGAAAGGTGGCGCACGGTATGAAGGTCGGTCGCAAGCTCGGCTTCCCCACTGCCAATCTGGACGTTGGGCGAGATATTCTCATTCCCGCCAAAGGGATCTACGTGGTGCGGGTACGTCTGGGTCAAAAGACCCACGACGCCCCTCCGCTTGATGGTGTGGCCAACGTTGGTACCCGGCCCACCCTAGATGATGGTCCGCTGGCAGTGGAGGCTCATCTCTTTGACTTTGAAGAAGACATATACGGACAGGCAATTACCATTGAACTGCTCCTGCGTCTGCGCGACGAGGAAAAGTATGACTCCGTAGCAGAGCTCAAGGCCGCCATTGCTGACGATGTGCGCATGGCCAAAGCGTGGCTGGCGAAGGACCGAGCTCCCTTGGAGTGACGCTACCAGGCCCAACGATTGGGGGAGCGGATGCTGGGACCACGCATACCTGTAGGCGAAAGGGCGTTGGCCCTCCATCGTGAAAGCCTCGTCCTTGATTGCCACGCTCACTTCCTGATTCACGGCATGGCTGCCGGACGCAAATTCCACCAAACGCACAAGCGCCCATGGTTCTATAACCCAACGAAAAGCATGCTCGACCTTGGGAGTGTCACGCGTGGTGGGGTGAATGCCCTGGCCTTCACCAGTTATGCCGCTGGTCTTCCCTTTCGGCGCAACATCGGAGCCTACACTGATGCCATCCTTGACCGCTATCAGGAAATCCTGCACGAATGCGGAGGTCAGGTCGTCCACTGCGTATCTCCAGATCAGATTCGAGCCGCTGCCAGCGATGATAAGCTTGCCTCCTTTTTGACAATTGAAGGAGGACACGTTTTCGAAGGCGACCTTGGTCGCGTTGAGCATTTCTACAATCGCGGCGTTCGGATGACGACCTTGACTCACTTCATTTCCAATGGCATCGCAGATAGCTGCCAGAGTCCCTATCGACCACTGGGCGGTCTCTCACCCTTCGGACGAGAGGTCATCGACACCATGGAGCGCCTCGGCATGATGGTCGACGTGACCCACCTCTCCGACCCTGCCATGCGGCAGGCGCTGGATATGATTTCCAGGCCCCCCATCACGTCGCACACAGCCTTGCGCCGCTATAACCCCACCCTTGAGCGAAACATCACCGCAGATACCGCCCGCGAAATCGCTCGGGCGGGCGGCATGATCGGTATCATCTTCTTCATGCGCTATCTGGGTGCGTCGGGATTCGACATGCATTCCCCCGCCCGGCACGCAGCCGATATTGCTGAAATGTGCGGTTCCGAGTGCCTCTGCGTAGGTACCGATATCGACAGTCCCATCTATACGCCGCTAGGCTTTGTCGATGCTTCGGACTGGCCCCAATTCACCCAGGCCCTCATCAATGTCGGCTTTTCAGACAACGAGATCCGAGGCATTCTCGGCGAAAACTTCCTGCGCTACTGGAAAGAGCACTACTGCTAGACATCTCACTCAGGCAAGATCCGGCAACATCCTGTAATTACAGCAGTATTTGGCGGTGCGTCCGCTGTTTCGCAGGATCTCTATTGCTAGACATCTTACTCAGGAAAGATCCGACAACACACTGTAAATACACCAGTATTTGGCGGTGCGTCCGCTGTTTTGCATGGTCTTGCGTCAAGAATGGCTGGCGATCGCTATACTGCTATGCACGACCGCTTAGGCGAGATCCGATAACACCCTGTAATTACACCAGTATTTGGCGGCGCGTCCGCTGTTTTTTTCTGAAATCTGGCGGGTCCGAGGTTCTACTGGCTCCAGCGGAGGATTGCCTCGGGAGTTACGGGGAGTTCGTCTGGTCGGGCACCGACCGCGTTGGCAGCGGCGATGGCCACTGCTGTGGGGACGGAAATGAGGGATGGTTCGCCGATTCCCTTGGCGCCAAATGGGCCGTCGGGGTAGGGGGCCTCGATGGTACGAATGTCCATCTCTGGCATATCGAGGCTGCAGGGGATCAGGTAGTCTGTGAATCCGGGGTTGAGGCAACGACCCTCCTCTAGAATGAGATTCTCGGAAAGACCCCAGCCCATGCCCTGGACGATGCCGCCGTGGACCTGCCCCTCAAGAAGTGCAGGATTCATTACCTTGCCCACGTCGTGCGCGGCGAATACCTTGAGCACCTTAGGTAGACCGCCGATCAGGTCTACTTCGACCAACGCGGCGTGGCCGGTGAAGCTGTAGACAACATATGCCGTGCCCTGCCCCGTCTGAGTGTTCCAGTCTTTTGGTGGCGGGGCATACCAGCCCGATGCGAAGAGGCTCAATTTGCGGGCGAATGCCTCGGTGCAGAGCTCCCCGAAGCTGATTTCCCTGCCGTTTCCAGCATAGCGGCCGGGCAGGACTGCAACTTCGTGCCCCGGGCATTCCAGCATCTTCCCGGCTAGTTCAAGCAAGCGTGAGCGCAATTGGAGGGAGGCCCCACGCGTCGCATTGCCACTCATAATCGTTGTTCGAGAAGCCACCGTTGGACCGCTATCGGGTACCATGCGTGTATCCGAAGGTAGCACTCTGACGCGCCGGTAGTCGGCCCCCAATGTTTCGGCCGCGATTTGGGCCATAATAGTGAAGGCTCCTTGACCCAACTCGGTGCCACCGATATTGATCTCTACTGAACCGTCGGATCGGACCTGAACCAACGCTCCTGACCCTTCGAGGTGCTGCCCTCCAGCGTGGAGACAACAGCCGTACATGGAGAGTGCCAGTCCGACACCCCGCTTCTTCCAACGGTTCTGCTCGTTGAACGCGGCGGCTTCTTCTTGCAACTCGGTCCAGTTCGATTGTTCTACCAGGGTATCGAGAATCTCCACCGAGGGGGCAGACTCGGGGATGGGTTGTCCGGTGATGGAAAGGTCGCCCACTTGCAGCAGGTTCATTCGGCGCAAAGCCACCGGGTCCATCTCCAACTTGTCGGCGAGCAGGTCCATGATGTTTTCCATGGCGAAGGTCACTTGGGGATTTCCAAATCCCCGAAAGGCTCCGCCAAAAAGATTGTTGGTGTAGATGATGAAAGTATCGACGTGGGCATTGGGGAAGCGATAGGGCCCGCCTGCCGTCGTGTTTGCACGCTCAGCCACCACGGTTGAGAGACCGGCGTAGCCGCCGGCATCGACCCACTGCTGAACATGGAGCACTTGCAGAGTCCCGTCCCGGTCGGCCCCAGCGGTGAAGAGCATGCGCATGCGGTGCCGTTTGGTAGAAATCTGCATGTCCTCCTCACGAGTGTAGATGAGCTTCGCCGGGCGACCCAACTTAAGGGCGGCCAGTGCGGGCACAACGGCCACTTCCGTGGGGTAGTCCTCTTTGCCACCAAAAGCTCCACCGGTGACAGTCTGGATGACCCGCACCTGGTTTTTGTCGATGCCCAGGGCCCGAGCGAGTCCGCCTTGAACGTAAAACGGGCACTGCATGGAGCCAAGGATGGTAATGGAGCCGTCGACTTCCGGCACCGCCACGGCGCCTTGTGGCTCCAGGTAGGCGTGCTCCTGGTAGTTGACGAAGAACTCCTTTTCGACCACAACCGCGCACCTCTCAAGCGCGTCTGCTCCCTCGCCTTTGCGCACCTTTTGGTGGGTCACGAGATTGCCGCCGGTGTGGATCTTCGTATCACTGTCGGCCATCGCTTCACGCGCATCGAAGAGCCCGGTCAGCGGCTTGTACTCCACTCTAACCGCGTTTGCCGCGGCTCGTGCCTGCAATCGCGTTTCAGCTACCGCCACCGCAATCCGGTCGCCTACGAAGCGCACTTTCTCGGTGGCAAAGAGCGGCTGATCCTGGAAGACGCAGCCGATCTGGTTGAGCCCGGGGACATCTTCGCCGGTGTAAACCGCGACAACCCCGTCCATCGCCACCGCAGGTGCGGTATCTACTGAGAGGATCTCGGCGTGGGGGTGAGGTGACAGCACCAATGCGCAGTGGAGCATTCCGGGGAGCTGATAATCGTCGGCATACTTGGCGGTGCCGATAACCTTTTCATGGACATCCACGCGGGGCAAGGGGGCCCCAACCACAGTCGTTTTCCGGTTGCTCATGCCCCACCCCCTTTGGCCAGACATTCCACCGCTACGGCGATGCGCTCATACCCGGTACAGCGACATAGGTTTCCCGAGATGGCGTCCATAATCTCGTCCCGATCGGGCTTGTCGTTCTCTTCCAGCAGCACTTTGATGGAAAGGACGAATCCAGGAGTACAGAAGCCACATTGCACGGCCCCGGCATCGATCATAGCCTGCTGGATTCTCTTCTTCTCAGCGGTATCGAGTCCGGCCACAGTGGTGATGGAGTGGCCGTCTGCCTGGAAGGCGAAGAGCACGCACGAAGTGACGGGCCGCCCGTCGAAGAGGACGGTACATGCTCCACATTCACCTTCCCCGCAGCCCTCCTTGACCTCGGTGCAGCCGAGTTCTTCCCTGAGCAGGTCCAACAGTCGACGTGATGCCGTGGTTGCCACAGCTACTTGCTTGCCGTTTAGAACAAAAGAAATGTCCTGTTTCATGGAATGCCTCATTAGTCCTGTTGCGGGCGAAGTTGATCGGCCAGATAGTGGAGACACCGATCTACCACCTGAGTCTTGTACCAGACGGAGCCGCGCACATCAGAGATGGGGTTGACCTCTGCGGTAAGTTTGGCGCTGAGCTCCCTTACTATCTCCGGCGATGCGAAGTCTTGTCGAGCCAGGCCCTGCAAAGCAGCTTCAGTTTCTGGCAGTCGAATGGGCCGTGGGGCAACGCTCCCCGCGGCCAAACGCGCCTCGGTCACGGTACCTTCGACCAGCACAATGCGTGCGGCGAAGCTCGCCGACGAAATCACATTAGCCCCTCGCGGCCCGAATTTTCTAAAGAGAGAGCAAACATTGCCTTCGTCCAATGGCACATCTGTAGCGCCATTGGTCAACGGCAAGTCTACCGCGACTATTGCTTCGTCCGGATCCAGAACGCTTTTGCCGGGTCCGGTGAAGAAATCGGCCACGGCAATTGCGCGCTTGCCTCGCATACTGGCAACTTCTATTCTTGCATTGTGAACCAGTAGTGGAGGTACGCTATCCGCGGCCGGGGATGCGTTTCCGAGATTGCCGCCCAGCGTCCCGGCCCAGCGAATCTGTGGCGAGCCGATTTGGGCAATCGCCTCCGCCAGTATCGGTGCATGCTCCAGGAGTAACGGGGTTTTCTCAAGCACCCTCAGACGCGTAAAGGCGGAAATCCGAAGTCGACCTTCGCTAATCACCGGCTCAACTTCTTCAACGGGTAGCCGAATCAGCGCCTCCGGCGCATGCCGCCCGTTGCCAACTTGCAAAACGAGGTCTGTTCCGCCCGCCACGAATCTCCCTCGTTCACCGAACTTCGCCTTCTGCTCCAGGGCCTCTTCCAGCGTTGCCGGAAGGAAGAACTTCATCGCTTCGCTTCTAACCATCACCACTCCGTAGATCAAACCGACGGCCGGACAACACAAAACAGCTCGTCCAGTCTACATCTAAGTGGCAACTATCTCAATGGAATGTGGGATCGGGACGGTGTGGGACGAATCGACTCGTCAGCTACTCCCCGCTTCCTACGCCGACAAGCTCTGCAGCGATGGTCGAGAACTTGATGCCGACCGACGCCGCATCTGGCTCTCCGTCATCGTCCATATCTACATCGTTCTGGATGAACATCTTAAGCAGGTTGATGAGCATTGGTTTGGTAATGGGAAAGCCCTCGAACTTCTCCTCTGGCACCGCTTCGACAGATTCTATCAACTTGTCCTTGCGAATCGCTCCACCGACGAGACCCTCGGTGATTGTCGGCGGGCTGCCGTCCACAAACGTGCCCTGAATCTGTGCCATGTTCGCGGTGACCGTGAGGAGCAATTCGTCGGAGATCGGAATGGCAAGGCTGAAGAGCGACTCAGGTCCGCCGGCGGTCAAGACTCCGTCATTTACGACTGCGCTTGTAAAGGTGATGAAAGGGGAGCAGTCGACGAGGTCGAAGGAGCCAGGGTCAACAAGATAGTCACAAACCTCCGTCTGGAAGTCGCATTCCTCCTTAGGAACCGAAGGATCGCCCAGATACATATTGAGCACAAAAGGTGTACCCTCTCCTTTGTAGTCGACCATTTCTGCCAGGAGCACCAACTTGCCCTCTTCCAGGGCTGCGGCCAACTCAGCGTTGGCATCGACAAAGGTAGCGAGTTGTCCGAGCAGGCCAGAGAGCTGGTTATTGAGACCCTGTTCACAGTCGTCTTCCGGGGCACAGGTGTCCGGGTCGCCGTCGACGTCCAGGGCTTCACCGGGATGACCGCCGGCGCCGATCGCCATAGTGTCCAGCTTCTGTCCCTGGTCAAACTTCAGGTCATCAAGACAATCGGTGGCGTAGCAATTCCCATCCGATCCACAATCCGTCCCTTCGCCGCACTCTCCGCAGAACCCTCCGCAGCCGTTTGGTCCGCACTTCTTCTTCCCGCAGGCGGGGAGGCATTCGCAATTTCCTGCGATGCATTCCTGCCCATCGTCGCAGGTACCACAGATACAACCTGCCGCCTCTCCACATTCAACCGAAACGCACTGTTCGAGGCATGGGTCGGGGGCCTCACAAATACCCTCCCCAGAGCAGGTGGCGCCATCTCCGCAAAGGCCGCATTGGCACCCGTCTACTTTGCCGCACTCGACTTCCGAACAGGTAGTGTAACAGGGGTCCTCCAAACAGGTTTGTTCAGGACCGCAAATCTCGCCCGTGGGGCATTCGCCGCAATCGCAACCATCTACCTCTCCGCATTTTCCGCCGCTGCAAGTCATCTGGTAATTCCATTGTACTTCGTCGACGCAAGTACCTTCCATGCAGATGTCTCCCAATCCGCATTGGCCGCAGTCGCACTCTCCCATGTCACCACACTTGCTTCCGTCGCAGATGGCAAGGCAGGGGTCGTCACTCTCGCTGCCACACGCCATCGCCAATAGGGCGATTCCAACCACCAATAAGATCATCTTCCTCATCGACTCCTCCTTCCAAGGTCTTTGGGCCCACGTGATTCTATGCGCGCCCCTGGGTATGCTCATGTGACGTGCGAAGCTCAGATTCTGGCAACCGAAGCTCAGATTCTGGCAAAAGGAAGACCCAACCCGCGTTTGGGTTTTGCCTGGTGCGGTGGTAGAATTCGTCGATTCAAAGCGTGAATTTAGCGACGGATGAGCAGATGGGCACCGCCGAGGACTACCGCTTGCATGTGCGTATGGTCTACCGGGTCTGTCTCGGGATATTGCGTGACAGCGCAGAGGCGGAGGATGCCGCTCAGGACACCTTCGTGCGCTATTTGAAGGGTGGTTTCCAAGGGAAGAGCAGACTCTCCACCTACCTCTACTCAATTGCCACCAGAGTCTGCCTGGACCGATTGAGAAGACTTCGTCGGGATGACACTTTTCGGGAGCGCTGGCAGCGCTTGCAAGAGGATTCTGGAGGTGCCGGTTCATCGGCTGAAAAGCTGGTCTTAGCGGCCCAACTCCTGGGCGATGACAAGATGGATCCCGACGACGTTCACATGGCTGTTTGTTACCACGTTCACGGGATGACGGAAGCTGAAATTGCCAAGGTGACGGGGTTCAAGCGTCGCACTGTAGGGTATCGGCTGGCACGATTCAAGGAGCGGGCTCGTGCCCGTGCAGGAGAAGAGAGATGAGCGACTCGATGGACAAATCCTGGGGAAACGGCCACCCATCTGCTCCGCAACTGGACGGGTTTCTCCTGGGGGAGTTCGAGGGGGCTGCCAGGGAGAGTTTGGCCCACCACATCTCCTCCTGCCCCCAATGCGCCAGGAAGATCGAAGCTGCGCAGAGCTTTCGAGCCGATGGACCAGAAGAACGGATCCTTGCGACCCTCCAACAAGGACTGGAGAGGAAGGAGCGACCGCAGCACCGCAAATACGGGCTACTGGCGCTAGCCGCTGCAGCCATCGTTGCTGTTCTCCTGGTGGCGCCGAGGCTCATTGAATCACCACGCAACGCCTACAATTCCGCACCGACTCTCGAAAGATCCAGTGAGATCAGGTTGAAGGGTCCCCCCATAACGTTGCTCCTCTATCGGCTTGTGGCGGGGGATGCGGTCCCGGTGACATCCTCGGTACCATTGAAGCCAGGTGACCGCTTGCAGGCGGCAACGGTTGTCGCCTCGGCGGGATATGTGGCGCTCTACGACGTAATGCCTGCCGAAGTTGTGCTGCTGGCAAGTGCCTCCGACGGTCTGGCTCTGAATGTCCGGCCTGGGCAGGAGTGGCCACTCGAGCCGGCATTTGAACTTGATGTCCTGGAAGCAGGCGAACACTTTGTTCTGCTCTTCTGCCCGACTTCCTTTGCTCCCGGTAGTGGGCCCATTTCGCCCGCTGGATTTGCCAACTGGGAGCCAGCAGATGGCTGCTCCCGTGTGACTCGGGCAGCGGTTCCACAGGCGGAGGGAACAGTTCAGTGAACTCCCGTTTCACCATCGTCTTGCTGGTTTTGGTAGCCGGGATTGTGGCCACCAATCCGTGTTTGGCGGAACGTCGGATTGCCGTCCTGGTCGGCAGCAACCGCGGGCTACCCTCAGATGGGGAGGAACTGAAATACGCGCAAGACGATGCTCGGGAATTGCGGAAAATCCTCATTGCCGTCGGTTCATTTGCCCCGGAGGATGTGTGGGTAGTCGTCGGTCAGGGCGAGGCGGCAATTCTGGAGGCATTGAGCCAGGCTGACAAGGCGCTCTCACTGGTACCGGAGGAGGGTCTCTTTCTCTTCTTCTATTCGGGGCATGCGGGAGCTGACGGATTACATCCCGAAGGGTCCGTGCTCCCTGGCGAGGCTCTGCGAAACAGGGTGGAGAAGATGCCGGCGCGCATTCGGGTAGGCATTATCGACGGCTGCCACGCCGGGGCTCTGGTGCGGGGCAAGGGTGCGCATTCCATTGCCCCGTTTCTTGCCCACAAGCCCATCCAGTCTGGAGCGGACGGAACTGTCTGGCTCCTCTCTGCGGGCCATGCTGAGCAAGCGCAGGAAACAGATGAATACCAGCACTCCGTATTCACCTTCTGGCTTCTTTCGGCACTGAGAGGGGCCGCCGATAGCTCTGGGGACGGCCTTGTTACCCTGGCCGAAGTCTGGGAGTATGTGCACAATGGCACGCTCTTGACCAGCACTCGTACTGGCGTCCCTCAGCGACCGGTTTGGGACATCAATCTCAGGGGTACCGAAGACGTTCCGCTCACCAGCCTCCACCTGGAGGACGATTCTCGGGCAGTGCTGGAGTTCGCCGCGTATGGCGATTACTTCGTCTTCACCCGGAGTGGACAGCTTGTGGCGGAGGTACAAGCACTTCTCCCAGGCCATTGGATAGTGCTGCAGCCCGGTCGCTATCTGGTGCGGATGTTGCGTTCCAAGGAGCAGTTGTTAGAGGCCACGGTGGAGTTGTCCAAGCGGAGCCGAGCTGTGCTCATGCCAGAGGCCATGACGGAGATACCCTATCCTCGCCTTGCCAGAGCCAAAGGCCGTTCTAATCTGCTTCGTCACGCCCCCCTCGTGATGCTTCACTATCACGGAGCTACGCTGGGAGGCTTTGGACCGCATCTGGGCGGCGGCGGAGCGTGGGGCTTTATTCACGGGCGTTGGTGGATGATTCCCCGTCTTCTGGCCGGGGCCTCGACCATGGAGCTCGATGATTTGAAAGTCAGTATGGTCGAAATGGAATTGGCCGCGGCTTTCGGCTACGGATGGGATTTCGAAGGGCTGGTAGTACGACCGCAGCTCACTGCAGGTACCATTCTCTCTCACCAGCGTGTGGATCGGGATATTGGGGATTCATTTCAGAGGACCGCGTTGGGGGGACTGATTGGAATTGGCGCTGGCTTGACCTTCACGCCCTTTGCCGGCCCAGCCATTCTCAATCTCGACCTCGATGGGTTTATCCACGGGTTCAGGTATCAGAAAGCCGGGGGAGACACGGCCATCTCATGGTCGCAATCGGTGCGTCTCATACTGGGGTTTGGTTATGTTCTGTAGGACGAGACGAAGAAGTTTGTCAATGATCCTGACCACCGTCATTTCCCTGGCGGGATGTGATGCGCTGGTCGATGCCAATTCCTTTCAGAATCCCGCACCAGGGAAAGGCGACGTGAGTCTCCTCATCGCTGACCGCGAACCGCTGTCCGATATCGTCCAGGATCTGCCCAGGGTCGATTTGGCATCTGACATGCTAAGCCATGATGAAGCGAACCAGGATTGCAGCGATTGCGTCGGTTGTACCCTCATGCCACCCTTTGGACAGGCCCAACGCATGATCTTTCTGGCGGTAGGAAAGGGAGGGCACCCGGGGGAAGGTATCGATGTGGACGGTGACCCGGACACTTGTGCCCCGCAGAATGATTGTGAATCGGGTGTCAATAATCAGCTCTCGGGGCTATTTGGCGTGGTGGAGGGCTTTGTCAATGCCAACGGTGAGCTGACGTCGGCTGTATCAGAAGGAGATCTCAACCTCATTCTCGAGTGGAGGGATTTCAAAGGCGAAGAGGTCGCATTCGACATCATTGTCCATCCTGCCATGGCTGACTTGCCAAAGGAAAACTGTGACTGGCAGTTGGAAAGTTGCGACTTCACCATCCTGCCGGAGAGTCTGGACGGCGAGACCTGCGCCCCCCATGTCTTCTTCCATAATGCGGTAATTCAAGATGGTCGTCTCACTGCGGGAGGCCCGGATAGCATCTTCATTCTGCGTTTGCCGCTCAGTACTAGCGCCGCCCTTGAGCTGACTATCCAAATCGCCCGCATCGAGGGGAACATAATCTACGGCTCTGACGGCCCCTATCTGGTTGGAGGATTGCTGAGCGGTGCGATCCGCAGAGACGATATAGTTGAAGCCATCGAACAGATTCCTGAGACGGCGTTCCTGCCGGTGGGCAAAGAGACCCTTATTGCGCTCCTCGACCTCTTCGTTGTCCCTGATGTTGACAGCACTGGCAACGGCCAGCTAGATGCCATCTCCATCGGCATGAAGTTCGAAGCGCGCCCTGCCTCCATCTCAGGCTTCGCAGGAAATGCTAATTGACGATGGTGTCGCATCGTTCTTTTCCTCCGACCTCCAACCTCCAGTCTCCAGCCCCCGGCCTGCCCCACTACACACTACCCTCGATCTTGCACGCGTCAGTTACACAGGGCAGAATAGGGAGGCCGGACATTGTGAGGGAGGAGCATGCGTAGTCTGACGTTGGCGATTACAACGGGGTTGTTGCTGTGGAGCGCAGGCTCCGTGGTTTCAGCCTCAGAATATGTCGGTCTCTGGCGCATAGATGAGATCTCTCCCGGAATCTCTTTGACCTTTCCCGACAACGGGTTTGATGGCGCTTGTGTGGCTTTTTCCAACGGCGGAATCGAGGCTGGTGAGTTGCGTTTGGAGAGTCAGATCAACAGGCACAGATTTGACAGGCTGGCGCTTACTGCCACAGGGGCAATGGACCCGGCAGTCGTTCACGTCCAATTGGCGGTGAAAGGGAAGACGGCGTGGGGCGCTCCCGCCTTCGAATTCGCCGACGTTCCCGTGGCAGTCAAGCTTGAAGGGTATGAGTTGACCATTGCGGCCAAGGAACTGGCAGAAGGTGAGGACGATTGGACCATTACCTTGTGTGATATGGAATTTTCCAATCTTCGCTACTCCCTTCGCTTCACGTCCGATTGCTCCGGCTTCGACTTTGTGGAAGGTGAGGACCTGCTGCGCGTCGTAGTGGACGAAGACTGGCTCGCTCTTGAGCGGGAAATGGCCGGGGGATTGGGACTCTTCAACCTGACTTCTGCGTGGGCTGGCGCCGGCGTGGAGCTCGCTTTCGAGACGACCTTCCCGGGGCAACTCTTCTTTTCAACGTTGGCGATAGATGATGTGCCCGTGCTTCAACCTCAAGTGGGAGCGCCCATGAGCATGACCTTTGAAAGCGGAACTCCCGGAGACTTCGGATTGGCAGTGAAGACGAAGGGGCCAATCGTGGGCAAGGCGGAGTGGAGAACGGGCCTCTCGTGGGAAGAGATTGGGGCTCCCCACGACGTCGTTACTTCGGACCTCACCCTCCTTGATGCAACTGCTTCTCCAGATGGCCCAGGCCTGGCTGATATGGCCACGGATACAGGTATTAAGAAGGGCACTGAAAGCGGAGGATGTCACACTTCCAAAGGTACTGGTGCGATGCCGTTAATTGCTTTCTTGCTGGTCCTACTGGCCCTTCTCAGGTATCATGGCGCGCTGTGCCGTGAAGCGCAGTAGAAGAACTGAATCTCGTAGCAAAAAATCTCATCCAGGAGTTGCTTGCAGTGACTGAATCATCACTCCGTAGCGAAGCAAAACAACCCCTTTGGAAGCGCGTCATTGGACGGCAACCTCAACTCTCCGCTTTCGCGCTTGCCCTGACGGTGCCACTTACCGTCATCTACCTGTTGGAAACGCTGGTCCTCAAGGGGCTACAACTCGACGCAATTGTCGGTGGAGTACCAATCTTCTCGCTATTGCAGGTGGTCGCTCCTGACGTCGTCTGGGTTATGAGTGTGAGTACCGTTGCCGCCATCGTGATCTCTATCGCGCGGCCCTGGCTGTCTATTTTAACCGGCGTTTTGTTCTTCCTCTTCATGAGTATCATGCTGGCCATGGGGGTTGCCAACTTCGGCTTCTTCCTGAGCGTTGGAGCCAATCTTTCCTGGTCGACTATTCACTACTGGATGACCAACTACGGGCAGGTGTCCAAAGTCATCTCCAGAGAATCCAATATCACAATGAAGTTCATCGTCTCTTATGCGCAATTCGCGATGGTCGCTGTGGCCGCAGTTGCTCCACTGATCCCCGCGCTTCGTCGACGCTTGAAAGCGATCCCAATCGGCCCCCGGTTTACGCAAATTGCAGTTGGTACTGCTGCGGCGATCGTCTTTCTTCTCTCCTTTGTGCCCCGGGGTGAAGGTGAACTCACTGCGCTTTGCCAGTGCGTCCCTGTCAATATCATGGGCGACTTCGTGGCTGATGTCCTGCTTCCCGAGGAGGAAGTTGTCATCGCCGATTCAGAGCGGCTAGATGCTTCCCTGGAGTTGTCAGCCAGCAAGGGAGTGCCTCGCTACAACGTGGTCCTCTTCATTTTTGAATCGCTGAATTGGAAATCTTCGGACACCTACATACCTGGACTGGGCACCACTCCCTTCCTGGAGCAAATGGCCGGTGACGCCCTGGTCATCGAGAACCAGTACACCGTCGTGCCCCACACCACCAAGGCGTTGGTGCCCATAAACTGCGGCATCTACCCATATCTGGATACCAAACCTAAGGAGACGATACCGGGGATTTTGCCGCGACGCTGCCTGGCTCACATTTTGCGGAGTCAGGGTTACCAGACGGCCTTCTTCCAGCCGGCGGCGAACTTCGAGGAACGTCATCAACTGGTGGCCAACATGGGCTACGACGTCTATCGGGGGCTTGATGACCTGCCGCAGGAGGGCTTCGAGGAGACGAATTACTTCGGTCGGGAAGAGCGGATGATGCTGCAGCCCAGCATGGACTGGGTTGATTCCGCTCGCCAGGAGGGACCCTTCCTGTTGACTTATCTGACTCTCTCAACTCACCACAACTACGTAACGCCACAGTCTTTCCCCTACGTTGAATACGATGTTGAAGATGTCGACCAGCGCAACTACTACAATGCGGTTCGATACATAGATACCTTCCTCAAAGAAGTGCACGATGAATTTGACGAGCGGGGACTGCTCGATTCCACTCTCTTTGTCATCGTTGGCGACCATGGGGAGGCCTTCGGAGAGCATGGCGGTCGCCAACACGACCTGATCATGTGGGAAGAGGGTTTGCGTTCGTTCGGGATGCTCTATGCCCGGGGAAACCTGGAAGCTGGGCGGATAACTGGTGCCCGCTCACACCTGGATATTGTCCCCACCGTGGTGGATTTCCTGGGGCTGGAATTGACCCGCGGCAAGTTCGTCGGCACCAGCTTGCTGGAGCCGGTGCCTGAAGACCGGGTACTCTACCATTCCTGCTGGTTCCGTCGACGCTGTCTCGCCATGCATGATGGTCTGCACAAAACAATCTACCACTACGGGTTGCGCCAGGACGAGTGCTAATACAACGCATTTGACCTGTATGACAATCTTGATCTGGCACATCAGGGGGACTACTGAGAGGAATTCCTGTCTGCCCGGGAAGCTGAAATGAAGCGGTGGGTGAAGGTCGTGAATCAGCAGTACAAGGAGTGGGAGGTAGCGCTCAAAGACAATGCCGTCAGCGACACCGAGCCGCCCATTGCCAACCGGGTCTCCGCTCGCTTCGGTGATGCCGTAGAGTTGGTCGGGTACGAGGTGCAGCCGGAGACCGTAGAGGCAGGCAGAGATGTTCGGGTGAAGTATGTCTTTCGTGCCTTGAGGGAGTTGGAACCCACCGATTCACTCTTCGTCCACGTGCTCCACCGAGGCAAGTTCCTGAACGAAGACCATGTGCCTGCTCATGGCGCCTTACCGTTGAACAAATGGGAAGAAGGAACCTACATCATCGACGAACATATTGTGCACGTTCCGGGAACATGGAAATCTGGTGAAGCAAAGCTTGCCATCGGTTTTTGGAGCAAGAAGACGAAACGCCGCTACGAAGTCACTTCGGAGGATCTGGAGGTTGACGACAGGCGCCTTATCGTGGCGCGGCTGAAGGTGCGCGGTAGTAGCAAGCGCGCGGCCATGACCGTGGAGCAGCGTCGAGCCAAGGCCAGCAAGTGGATCGGGAACACGCGGCCTGCAGTCAATGAGGAGTCAGGTTTACTTTTTGGTGACCGCATCGAATTGGTTGGCTACGATTTGGTGCGCATGGACGTGGAATTGGCTGGCACCGTGGAGATGACCTACGCCTTCAAGGCGCTCAAGGATATCCCGGCTAACTGGAAGCTCACTGTCAAGCTGGTGCGAGATGACGGTGAGAGTATCAACGGCGACCACGCCCCCATCGGTGGACTCTACCCGCCCGGCGATTGGCAGCCCGATGAATATGTGGTTGACCGCCACCGAATTCATATCGATATGCATCGCTCCAAACCAGGCACCTACGGAGTCTTCCTGGGCTTCTCTGCCGGCGGCAAACCGGTTGCTCCATCCGGTGGTGAGTTGGATGGGCGGAAGCGGGTTCGCATAGGGACCGTTACAATCTCTCCGACGACGCGACAGTGATGTCGGTTGGGAACATCTAGGACTCAACTATTGGCCGGGTAATCCGGACGAGGGAGGTAGAAATGGTGGGATTGCCAGCTTTGGCCCCGTGGCCCTTGCCGGTGCTCATCTTCGGCCTCCTCATACTTCTGCCTGGCTTCGCGTTGGCCAGCACGGTGCTGGCCGGTCGCCGGGTAGAGTCGGCCCTTCTTATCCTACTTGCCATTATGCTGGGTTTGATATCCGTTTCTGGCACAGCCTTTTTGTGGGTAGCCCTCTCGAATCACCATCTGAGTTTCGCTGCATTGCTTGTTCCCGCGCTCTTCTACTCGTTGGTCGGCGCCCTTTTCTGGTGGCGCGGCCGACGGCCGGAGGTCGTCCGGACTCCCTGGCTCCTCTGGCTGGTTCTGGGCGTGGCCGGACTGGTCGGCCTTGTCATGCCCGAAGGCGCCGTGCAGGGTTAGGCGGCCGGGCACAGGGTTAACGCAGGCCGCGGCCACTGGTTTCGATTGGGCACATTCCAATATCTGGGTCTGCCATCGCCTGTATGGGAGAGAACGTTGCCTCCCATGGTGGACTTCTGGGACGGGATCATGCCCGGCAATCTGGCGCTATCCTCTCTCTATACACTGGTCTTTGGCTGGCCTGGGTTGCGGCTGCTGCACGTGACATTGGCACTGACCATGGGTTTGCAGGGTTACCTTCTGGGCAAGCGATACTCAAGCAATGTCATGGGGGGCTACATCGGTGCAGTGGTCTTCGCACTCAACCCATTCATGTTGATGGTCCAGGATACCGACCGCAACATCATGGCCCTGGCTTTTGGGTCCCTTCTCTTTGTCCTGCTTGTCTATGAGATTGGCGAGGCCATATTGCTCGGCATTATCGTCGGCTTCACCGCCGGTCTCGGCCTTCAAATGCTACCTCTGCTCTTTCTCATTCCAGTCGGCTGGCATCTCTGGCAGCGCAACCGTCGACCGTCGCAGCTCATTGGCACTATTGCCTGCTCGCTAGCTATCTCCGCACTCTGGCTGCTGCGCATCGGTTGGTACGACCCGGGGCCACTGAATCCGCTCCACACCTACGACCTGGGGTTTGTCGAATTGCGCCTGCAGTACGTCCTTGGCTTCCCCTTCCACCCGGAAATTACCCACGGTCCCTTTGGTAGCTATCCTGTACTACTGACGCATCTCTTCTACTTCGCCAATACGTTGGGGATGGTGCTGGTGGGCATCGGTGTCCTGGGCTGGACTCGGCTGGCCGTGACCCGACGCAAGGAGTTCTGGACGCTCATTCTCTTTGGACTTCCGGCGCTGCTACTGCTGGGATTGATGGTGAGGATCATTCCCGACCAGTTGCGCCTCGTAATTCCCTGCCTGTTGCCTCTATTGATGGGCGCTGTAGTGGGTCTGACCTGGCTCCTGTCACGTCCCCCCACCTGGCACCGGGTTGCCCTTCTCGGTGCTGCGTTGATAGTGCCATTCTTGATTGTCTCAGCCCTGGCCCAGGTACGTGTTGACGAGGACCCACGCTTCGACAAGATTCCTCCCCCTCGAGGAGCAGATCCTGTGGCCGCCTATATGACTCCGGAGGCACGGGAAAACCTGGGTATGGGCACGGGCGAGAAGCGACCCCCGGAGGCGGCCGACATCGTTGGGGGCGAGAAGTCCACCTCCGAAGCGGCCCCCGTCGCCATCAAGCGCCCCTCCGATACCTCAACGCGCCTCGACACCTTCACCTGGCCATCTCTGCTGCCCAACTACTGGGATCGCCACCCCCTCGAACGTGATGACCAGGATCGCTGGGGTGACCTTCAATTCTAGTAGGACTGACGTTATTATCTCGTCATTCTAAGCTCCTCGGCAGGTGCGACCTCGCAGGCGCTAGCGGGTGAGAGGTCGCTCCCATGCGTCATCCCGCGGGAGGGGCGTAGCACCAGGCGTGTCATCCCGCGGGAGGGGCGTAGCACCAGGCGTGTCATCCCGCGGGAGGGGCGTAGCACCAGGCGTGTCATCCCGCGGGAGGGGCGTAGCGCCAGGCGTGTCATCCCGCGGGAGGGGCGTAGCACCAGGCGTGTCATCCCGCGGGAGGGGCGTAGCGCCAGGCGTGTCATCCCGCGGGAGGGGCGTAGCACCGACTGAGGGATCTCCTGGCACCAGAAGTGACGAAACACCGTAGCGCCGCGTTTGACGTTGTATTCACGACCGGAATCGGGCTAGTTCCGTGCCGGTTCCAGGG
>CAZFVN010000050.1:7716-35209 GCA_964522395.1 uncultured Myxococcales bacterium | reverse complement strand
GGTGGAGCAAGTTGTTCTGGACCTGGAAGTGGGGCGGCTTGAGTCGCAGCAGGCGGTTGATCGTGGCAGGACGCAAGTTGAAGTCTCGCACCGGCGGCTCGGCCTCTTTGGGTTCTCTAAAGAGGAGATTGACCAGTTGGCTGACCGTGGCAGTGAGAGTTTCGCTATCCTGGAGGTACGGGCTCCCACCAGTGGCACCGTACTGAGCCAGATGTCTGCCCTGGGCCAGGTAGTGGAACAAGGTCAGCCCCTCTTCCAAGTGGCAGATCTAAGCAGTCTGTGGACCTGGTGCCATGTCTACGAAAAGGACCTGGCACAATTAGCAGAGGGGAGTTTGCCTCTGCCCGCGCAGGTCAAGACGGATGCTTTTCCCGGAAGAGTATTCACGGGAACGCTTGACTACCTTGACCGGGTGACTGACGAACACTCGCGAACGGTGCGGGCTCGGGTTGTGACTTCCAACAAAGGGGGGTTGCTTCGGCCCAACATGTTCGTCCGTGCTGCCGTGGACGTGCCTACCGCTGGCGGTGGGATTATCTCGGTGCCGGCTACCGCGGTAGTGAGCGACGAGGGGCAGGACTTCGTCTTCCTCCACTGGCGGGACAATTACTGGGTCAAGCGGTCCGTTACCGTCGCCAGTCGGAACAGCAGGATTGCCTTGCTGGAAGATGGACTCTCCCCCGGTGACATGATTGCGGCGAAAGGTGCGTTCTTCCTCAAGAGCGATGTTCTGCGGGAGAAAATGGGGGCAGGTTGTGCGCACTGAAGGCAGTTGCGCAGTGCCTGACGGGCCCGTTCGCAGCCGGCGCTGCCGGCGTTCGCAGGGCCCGATGGGCCCGTTAGTGAGGCGAGGTCAACATGAAGCTGATTGAATTCTTTGTACGGCAGAAGCTGTTGACCGTACTGATAGTGGTGGCGGTGCTCGGGAGTGGTTTCTGGGCCTGGCGAAATCTGCCCATTGATGCCTTTCCCGACGTCAGCAACATCCAGGTGATGGTGCTGTCACGCGCTGCGGGACTCAATACCTCCGAAGTCGAGCGCCGGATTTCCTATCCCATCGAGTTGGCAATGACCGGATTGCCCATGGTTACCGAGGTGCGCAGCCTCTCCAAGAATGGGCTGTCCCAGGTTCGCATCCTCTTCGAGGAGGGCACGGACATCTACTTTGCCCGCCAGTTGGTCCATGAGCGACTATCCAACGCCAAAGAGCAACTTCCTGCCGGGGTAGAGGCGGAAATGGGCCCCATCAGCACCGGTTTGGGCGAGATCTACCAGTACACGGTTGAGGTGGGCCATACCTGTCCCGACCATCCCGCGATCTGGTCTGTTGACCCGGGTAAATGCCCTGAAGATGGCAAGGACCTGGTGCCGCCGACATTGGATGCCACCGATCTCCGGACGCTCCAGGACTGGGAGATTGCAGCTCGTTTGAAGGGCATCAAAGGGGTCAACGAGGTGAACTCCTTTGGCGGTTTCGTAAAGCAGATCCACATTGAGCCCAATCCAGACCTGTTGATGAAGTACGAGCTCACGCTGCGGGACGTCGTGGAGGCCGTAGAGGCAAACAATGCCAACGAGGGCGGCGGCTTCGTCGTCTCGGGCGACGAGCAGCACTACATCGTTGCAAAGGGACTGGTGCGTAGCCGGCAGGATATAGAGCGTATCGTCCTGAAAACTGTTCATGGAGCGCCAACTCTCCTGCGTGACGTGGCCACGGTAGAAGAGGGGCCCATGTCCCGCATGGGGGCGGTGACGCGGGATGGCCAAGGCGAAGCCGTTGCGGGCATGGTGATCATGCTCAAAGGAGAAAACAGCCGAGAGGTGGTGGACCGGGTGAAGGGGCGCATGGTTGACATTCAGAAGAGCCTGCCCAGTGAAGTGAAGGTGCGGCCGTTTTATGATCGGACCGACCTGATTCAGGCATCGGTACGGACCATCTCAACGGCGCTACTGGAAGGTGGTTTCTTCGTGTTGCTGGTGCTGCTGATCTTCCTTTGGGACCTGCGTAGCGCACTGGTAGTAGCCCTCTCTCTGCCCCTCACGGCAGGTCTCTCGTTCCTGGTCATGGGGACGGTGGGCATCACCGCCAATCTCATGACGCTGGGAGGGCTGGCTATCGCCATCGGCATGGTCGTGGACGGAACCATTGTGGTGGTTGAGAATATCGTCGGGATGTTGCGGGACCCGGCCAACGAGGAGAGAACCAGAACAGAGCTTGCGTTGGCCGCGACCAGGGAAGTCGCCCGTCCGGTCTTCTTTTCAATTCTGGTGATTGTGCTCGTGCTCATTCCGCTCTTCACTCTCGAACAGATCGAGGGGAAGATGTTCAAGCCCATGGCCATGACCATCATTATCGCCATGGCCTCGTCACTGTTGGTAGCGCTCACTGTGGTCCCCTCCCTTGCGGCCATGCTCTCCTCCCGGAATCCGGAGAAGAAGGGAGGGAATCCAGTGGTGCGAGGACTCATTGCCCTCTATGACCCGACGCTCCGCTTCGCCTTGCGCAATCGAATCGCCATGGCGGTGGTCGCAGTCGCCTTCCTGGGCGGAGTCGGGTTCCTGATTCCACGTCTAGGGACTGAGTTCCTTCCTCCCCTCGACGAAGGTGCTTTCGCAGTCAACGTCGTGCGCCTCCCCTCAGCCTCTCTGGATGCCAGTAAGGATCAGGCGACGGTGTTGGAGCGACAGATTCTTGAGGAATTCCCAGAGGTGCTCACGGTCGTCAGCAAGACTGGTCGCCCGGTCATCGCCGAGGATCCCATGGGACCAGAGCAGAATGACCTTTTCATAATGCTGAAGCCCAAGGAAGAGTGGCGCGAGGATATGTCTCGAGGGAAGATCATCGAAGGGCTGGAGCGGATTTTCTCGAAGATGCCTGGGATTCGCCCCTCTTTCAGCCAACCTATTGCCCTGCGGGTTAATGAGTTGATTAGCGGGGTCAAATCGGACATGGCCATCAAGATCTATGGCGATGATATAACAAAACTGCGGGAGTTTGCTGAAGAGATTGCCCCGTTGCTGCGCGGTGTTGACGGCGCAGAGGATGTGGCCGTTGAGCAGACCAGTGGCCAGAGTGAGATTCAGGTCGTACCTATTCGGTCAAAGCTGGCACTACATGGTCTGAATATCAGTGACATCAACGAAATCGTCGGTACGGCGATCGGCGGCAAGGTGGTTGGCCATCTCTACGAAGGGCAGCGATGGTTCGGAATTCAGATTCGCTATCCGGCATCGGCTCGCAGCAGCAAGGAGGCCATTGAACGGATACCCATCGAATCGGCCTCGGGAAGCCGCCTCTTCCTGGGGGATATTGCCACCGTAGAAACCGTTGAAACACCGGCTCAGGTGAGCCGCGACAACTCCCGGCGTCGGCTGCTCGTGGAATGCAATGTCCGTGGTCGCGACCTCGGGTCATTTGTGGCCGAAGCTCGTGCGAGACTAGCGCCGGTGGAGAAGCGGTTGCCCGACGGTTACTTCCTGGAGTGGGGCGGTCAGTTCGAGAATCAGGAACGTGCGACGAAGCGGCTGGCGCTGGTGGTTCCTGTGGCCCTGCTTCTGATTCTTCTGGTCCAACTCTCCGCTCTGCGCAATATCCGCTCTACCATGCTGGTTGTCCTCAATCTGCCCTTCAGTGTGGTGGGAGGCATCGGTGTTATCTGGCTGGTGGATATGCACGTGAGCGTTTCGGTTTTGGTGGGACTCATCGCCCTCTTTGGAATGGCCGTTCAGCATGGTACGGTCCTGGTCAGCTTTATCGATGAGTTGCGGACCCGTGGGATGTCTATTCCCGATGCCGTCCGCGAGGCCAGCATCCGCCGACTGCGGCCATTGCTGATGACCAAGCTGACCTCAGTCCTCGGCTTGATACCCATCCTCTTCACGGCGGGGCCGGGCTCTGACATCCAGAAGCCCTTGGCAATGGTGGTGCTGGGCGGTCTGGCGTTTACGACTTTGCTCAATACCTACGTGGTGCCAGCCCTGTATGGGTGGTTCCACCGAGAGTAATGAAGTGCTCGCATGCCCACCCAAATAGGGCTTTCCAGTGGGAAAGCTGGCCGGCCAAAGGCCGTTCTGATAGGGCCCGCACGACATGGGCCCCCTCATCGAGTTGCGGATGAAGAGGGCATGGGATATGCTTCTTGCGCCGGAAGTGAATGATCTCGAATGAGGCCTTGCATGTCGCCCGATATCCCTTTCAACAGACCCTACGCGGCACCGCGTACTGAGGAGTATCTGCGGGAGGTGATGGAGAATCGCCAGTTCTCCGGCGATGGCCCCATGACGAAGAGATGCGGGGTCGTGCTGGAGGCGTTGCTCGGAACTCGGGCAATGCTAACCACTTCCTGTACCCACGCCATGGAAATGGCAGCTTTGCTCATGGGCCTGGGGCCGGGGGATGAGGTCATTGTCCCATCCTTTACCTTTGTTTCCACCGTGAATGCATTCGTCTTGAGAGGCGCGAGACCTCGCTTCGTTGATATTCGACCCGATACTTTGAATCTGGACGAGGCGCTGCTTGAGGAGGCTATTACCCCCCGCACCCGCGCTATCTTCCCTGTGCACTACGGTGGGGTCGGGTGCGAGATGGATGCAATCCTGGAGTTGGCAAATGACCGTGGGCTCGTAGTCGTTGAGGATGCTGCGCAGGGCATTGGCGGTGCATACCGCGGTCGCCCTCTTGGTACTATGGGGCTATTCGGCGCACTGAGTTTCCACGAGACGAAGAACCTCTCTTGTGGAGAGGGCGGAGCGCTGTTGGTCAATCGGGCCGAGGATCTGGAACGAGCCGAGGTCATTCGAGAGAAGGGCACCGACCGTAGTAAGTTTGTCAGGGGCGAAGTGGACCGGTATGGCTGGGTGGACATGGGCTCTTCCTACCTGCCATCGGAGTTGTTGGCCGCGTTCTTGCTGGCGCAACTTGAGGAGGTCGACGAGATTCAAGCCCGGCGCCAGAAGGCGTGGGAGCGCTATGACCGCGCTCTGGCCCATGCCATCTCCAGTGGTCTGGTGAGGGGGCTTTCGACCCCCGATAGTTGCCAGAGCAGCTACCACCTTTATGGTGTTATCCTTCCTGACGGGAAGGCGCGTAACGAGGTTCAGGCGCGGTTGAAGGAGCAGGGAGTGCATACAACATCACATTATCAGCCCCTGCATCTATCTAAGATGGGGAGCAAGTGGGGCGATGGGGTCGGCTCGTTGCCGATTACCGAGGGTGCTGCCGAAACGTTGCTGCGCTTACCCCTCTACAATGAATTCACGGCAACGGAGCAAGATCGGGTCATTGACCTTCTGCTGCGTGCACTCAAGGGGCTTTAATAGATGGTTGACGAACAGGCTTTTGAAGGATCCCGGGTACTAGTGACCGGAGGTGCCGGGGCGATAGGGGGTCGGCTCGTGCAGCGACTGCGGAGTCTCGGCTGCCGGGAGGTTGTCATTCTCGATGACTTCTCCTCCGCTTCTCGGTGGAACCTGGTGACCGGCTCGGGGGTGCGTCTCGTTGAAGGTGACATGGTGGTCCCTGAGGTGCTTGCGGCAGGGTTCGACCCTGCTCCTGACTATGTCTTTCATCTGGCCGCGCACTTCGCCAACCAGAACTCAGTGGAGCACCCGGAACGCAACCTGGAGGTCAATGGTCTCGGTACCCTGCGACTGCTGGAGAAGTGCCATGAGAACGTGCCCAGGCGTGTAGTGATAGCCTCCTCAGGGTGCGGCACGTATGGTCCCGATACGCCGATGCCATTTCGGGAAGAAGATGCGTCGGTCCGGCTCTTCACCCCCTATCAGATCACGAAGTTACTAGGTGAGATGTACGGCACCTATTTCTACGACAACTTTGGTCTGCCGGTGGTCGTGGCCCGGGTCTTCAACGTCTATGGCCCCGGAGAGGTGCCGGGCCGCTATCGAAACGTCATACCAAATTTCATCTATCTGGCGCGTCAGGGGCGACCGCTTCCCATTACCGGAGGCGGTGAAGAGACCCGCGATTGGACCTACGTTGACGATGCCATTGAGGGGCTCCTGTCCACCTGTACAAGGGAGAGGGCTGTGGGCCAATCCATCAACATAGCCTCCGGAAAGGAGATTACCGTCGCGCACATGGCGGAGATTGTAAACGAGGTAACCGGCAATCCAGCAGGCATAGAATTTGGACCGCGCAGGGGCTGGGATTGCAAGGCCCGGCTGCTTGCCAGTATTGACAAGGCAGAGGAGATCCTTGACTATCAACCAGTGACGCGCTTTCGTGACGGCATCGTCGCGACCAATGACTGGTTCTCCGAACATTGGGAATTGATTTTGAAGAGCGCTTCTTTTTGATGGAATGAACTGATGAACATTCTGGGTATCTCTGCTTTCTATCACGATTCGGCGGCCTGTCTTGTGCAGGACGGGCGGATTGTGGCTGCGGCCCAGGAGGAGCGGTTTACCCGGAAGAAGCATGACCATCGCTTTCCGACACAGGCAATCCGCTACTGCTTCAAAGAGGCCGGGATCGAGGGCAAAGACCTGGACATTGTGGCATTCTACGATAAGCCCTTTCTGAAATTCGAACGCATCCTCGAAACATACATGCAATATGCCCCCGTCGGCCTCGCTTCGTTCATCAAGGCGATGCCTTTGTGGCTCAAGCAGAAGCTCTGGATCAAAGACCATATCCAACAGGATCTGGGCTTTCAGGGGACGGTCCTCTTTCCCGAGCATCACGAGTCGCATGCCGCCTCGGCGTTCTTCCCGTCGCCCTATCAGGATGCGGCCTTCCTGACCATGGACGGGGTCGGGGAGTGGACCACCACAAGCTGGGGAGAAGGACGGGGCAATCATATCAAGATAAGGGGAGAGGTTCCCTTTCCCCACTCGCTGGGTCTGCTCTATTCGGCCTTCACCTACTACACCGGATTCAGGGTCAACTCCGGCGAGTACAAAGTGATGGGGTTGGCCCCCTACGGCGAACCGAAATACAAAGACTTGATCCTTGACAAGATTGTCGATTTGAAAGAGGACGGCTCCTTCCATCTGGACATGTCCTACTTCAACTACGCGGCCGGTCTGACCATGACGGGGCCGAAATTCCACGCCCTCTTCGGGGGGCCTCCTCGGCAGCCGGAGTCGGAGCTGACACAGCGGGAAATGGACCTCGCACGCTCGGTGCAAGAGGTCACGGAAGAAGCGGTGCTGCGTATGGCCCGCCACGTCCGCAAAGAGACCGGACTCAACCAGATCTGCCTCGCGGGCGGCGTCTCTTTGAACTGCGTGGCCAATGGTGTCCTCCTACGATCCGGCATCTTTGACGATATCTGGATCCAACCTGCGGCCGGTGATGCTGGTGGTGCCCTGGGGGCCGCCCTCTTTGCCTGGCATCAATACCTGGACAATCCCCGGCAGGCCGATGGTGCCAACGATTTTCAGCAAGGTTCATACTTAGGCCCCCTCTTTTCCGAGGAACAAATCCGCGAATTCCTCGAACGACATGGCTTCCCATATCGTCGCCTTGAGACCCCCGAAATCGCTGACACGGTGGCCGAATTGCTGACCCAGGAAAAGGTTGTCGGCTGGCACCAGGGACGCATGGAATTTGGGCCTCGTGCGCTGGGGGCACGGTCGATTATCGGCGATGCCAGATCTCCCAAAATGCAAGAGGTTATGAACCTTAAGATAAAGTATCGGGAGAGTTTTCGTCCCTTTGCGCCATCGGTGCTCAATGAAAAGGCGTGCGAGGTCTTTGATATTGACCGGGGAAGTCCCTATATGTTGCTCGTGACAGATGTCCTGAAGGAGCGGCAGAAGCCCATGTCCGAAGAGGAGAAGAGCTTCTTCGGATTGCAGAAACTCTATGTGCAGCGTTCCGATGTTCCAGCGATTACGCACGTCGATTATTCCGCTCGGTTGCAGACGGTTCATGCCGACACCAACCCTCTCTACCATGAGATGATTTCGGCTTTCGACCGGCGGACCGGGTATCCAGTGATTATCAATACCTCGTTCAATGTCCGCGGTGAGCCGATTGTCTGCACGCCAGAGGATGCCTACCGCTGTTTCATGCGCACTGAAATGGACTATTTGATGGTGGGGAATTTCCTCCTCGCTAAGGACCAGCAGCCCGCCCTGCCAGAGCAGAGCGATTGGCGGGAGGAGTTTCAACTTGACTAGCGGCCTTTGCTGCGGGAACGGATGGTGATGTCCTTTCTAACAGAGCACTACCGGGCGATTGAAAGCGGACGCCGCCAGTGGCGCCAGTTCGCCCTCATTTTCGCCCTCGTCTTCCTGGCCGTTGCGGGCCTGATTATCAGGCGGGACACAGTGAGTGGGGCCCTTTGGTTCGCTCCCGCCGCACTCTTTGCGGGGCTCGCCTGGTGGGGCCCCTCCTGGGTGGAGCCGGTACATCGCATATGGATGTTGTTTGGCGGGGCCCTTGGCTTCGTTATGACGCGGGTAATCTTGACTCTTCTCTTCTACTTTGTGCTGACGCCCGTTGCACTCTTCTCCCGACTTATTGGCAAAAGCTACCTCGACCGAGGGTTTCGCGACCAGCGCGCCTCCTACTGGGTTGAGCGCGGGGAAGAGTTTGACCGATCCGCTGCGAAGCGGCAGTACTAGAGGTAACTCATGTCTAAAATATCTATCCTAGCCGAATTCTGGTCGTTTCTGAAGCATCGCAAGAAGTGGTGGCTCACACCGATTATCATCATGTTGCTTCTGCTCGGTGTACTCATCGTACTCTCTGAAGGGAGCGCCGTCGCCCCCTTCGTTTACGCCCTCTTCTAGTCCTTTCATAGCCTCAATTCATGCCCGTCTGGACTTAGCGCGAGAAGAGGCCGACGCAGGCGCTTTCAAATGTCCTGCGCTGGTGCTATGATGCAGCGCGTATGAGGTGCTGCGATGAAAGTAGCTTGTCCCAACTGCGGGCACATCCAGGAGACCAAGGTCGAGCCATCCGTTGGAGCCGCCCGGGCGCGCTGCGAGAAGTGTTCAACATCCTATCTGGTACGCGTCAAGCAGAAGACCAAAGGGCCGAGTTCTCCTGACGACGAAGGCTACGCATGGTTTGTCCGGAAGCCGGATGGAACGGTTTTCAGTTTTCCCGGCGACCGGCAACTCCACGATGGCATCCGCCGGGGCTTTGTCGGCATCGAAGACGAGATCTCCGCTGATAGTACGAAATGGACCACTATCAAGTCCTTGCCCATTCTCGCCGCGTTTATGGACAAATGGACCGACGGAGATAGGCCGTCTCATGAAGAAGAGTTGACTCAGGCCGACGACGGTAGCACCGCCAGGGGTGTGGCTCCAGTGCCCGTGCCTGACACTGCTTCGGGGTCTGCTCCTGACGACGGCAGCACCGCACGAGGTGTCGCCCCAGTGCCTGTGACTGACACCGCATCGGGCCCTGTTCCCCAACCTGAAGCTGTCGACCCGCGTCCGGTTCGCCTCGACGACAATCGTGCACCTACACTGCACCTGGATACTAAAGAGACGGCGCAGATATCGGGCCATCCCACAGTCTCCATGGAGGCTTCGCCACCCACTGAGCCTTCCCGCCAGAATGCCCCAACCAAGCCTGTGCCGCTGCCGGTCTCGCCAGTCATTCCGCGGAAGCCCGAAGCCGCGGCCGCACCGGTCGCACCGGTCGCACCGGTCGCACCGGCCGCACCGGCCGCACCTGAAATCGAGCTCACCCCCAAATACACACCCGGGCAGACCGTGCCGTCCCAGCCCGCAGCGCGCCAGCCGACACCACCGCTGGCCGCAGCAGCTCCCGCGGCCGCAGCAGCCCCCGCCTCGGTTCGTCAGGAAGTCGCGCCAGGGGTGGCGGAGAGTGACCCCGATTGGCAGGGCAACTGGGGACCGCCTGAGGTTGACCCCAACGACGTAACCGCTTTGACACTGCATATCAGGCACCGCCGTCGCAACACAGCTCTTGCCGTCTTCGGTGGTGTTGTCCTGGTAATCGCTTTGGCGGTGGGCAAATACTACATCGACAAGCAGTACTCGGATGAGGGCAAACTGGGAAAGGCTGACGTTGTTAGCCAGGAGGCTGATGTCCGTTCTGTTGCCCCCGCATCTGACATAGTAGAACCCGATGTGGTTGCCGCGAACGACGGTCTGTCGGAAGACTCTGCTCTTACCGATATCGTCGCCTCGAAATCAGACGTGACGGTGGCCCCCATAGCTCCCGTAGATGGTGCATCGCCATCCGCTGGCCAGGTGATGGACGCGTCTTCTGTGCCAACGACCGATGTGGTGCAACAGGATGTCGCCAGCGCTCCGATAGAAGGGGCGGAAGATGTCAGGGAGGCACCGCCCTCGCTGACTGACCGCAAGCTTGATACGCCCAAACTCCCCGACGCCGAGGAGACGAAGGCATTAGAGGAAGAGAAGAAGGCAGAAGAGAAGGAAAGGAAGGAGAAGGAAAGGAAGGAGAAGAAGGAGAAGGAAAAGAAGGAGAAGGAAAAGAAGGCGAAAGAGAAGAAGGCGAAAGAGAAGAAGGAGAGGAAGGAGAAGGAAAAGAAGGTGAAAGAGGACTCCGGCGGGAGTGACCGGGCGGACCTCGGCGGCAATTTCGATAGCTTGATGGCCAAGGGTGACAAGGCTCGAAAGAGTCGCAAGTACTCCAATGCGCTGAAGTACTTCAAGAAGGCCCAATCGATGAAGCCCAGTTATGCGGAGCCCAACTACAAAGTGGCGGAGTGCCACCGGTCCCTCGGCAATTGTTCTTCCGCCGTGAAGTATTATGACAAGGCGATTTCTATCAGCGGCTTTCGCAATGCCTACATCGGGATTGCCAAGTGTTACCGGCAAATGGGCGATAAGGCCGCAGCGCGCAAATACCTCCAGAAGGGAATCGATAAGTACAATGACGGAATCATGCGTCTGATGTTGGAGCGACTCCAGTAGGCCAGCCGAGGGAGCCATGCAGATCGTACGTTTCAGGGTGTCGGGACGGGACGTGGCGTTTCACGTCGAAGGGGTACGCGAGGTAGTCCCTGCCAGCCATATCAGCGCGGTCTTCCGTACTCCTCCCTTCGTCGCCGGACTGATGAACTTGCGCGGCGAAGCGGTACCCATCTTCGACCTCGCCATTCTCTTTGATTTGCCACGTCCAGAAGCGCCGCCAGCCATGGTCGTAGTAGGGGAGTTTGCTCCCTATCGCGCAGGATTTCTGGCCGACCGGCCAGTCGATATTATCGATGTTCCAGAGGGGGCCACCGAAGAACTCCCAGATGGAACTCCATCGTTGGCCGCCCTCGACCGGGTCCTGATGGTGGAGGAGGATGCCGTGATGGTGCTCTCCCTGGAGAAAGTCTTCGAGCTGCCGCCGGTAGTCGCACTTCGCTCAGAAACTGACCTCTTGGATAGTTAGGTGACCGATGTTGTCAGATGAGTTGCTGGCACCGCTAATGTCCGTGGTGGAGCACCGATTCGGACTGGTTTCCAAGCCCCTCACCGAGACCCTTCGAACAGCCCTGCTGGAGCGGGCAAGAGGACTGCAGATTGAGCCGTCAGAGTACGCAGTCAGGCTAAGTGGCTCCGTGGCGGAGACCGAGGAACTGGCTGAGCTCGTCGGGCGGTTGCTCCTGGGACACACTCACTTCTATCGACATGGAAGGGTTTGGAAGTGGCTGGCCGACAACCTGAAAGAGGTCGCAACGCGAGCTCCGGTACGAGCGCTGGTGGCCGGTTGCTCCACCGGGGAAGAAGCCTATACCCTGGCCGCCCTGCTGGCCTCCACCTACGGTCTCAATGGGTTCGAGGTAACCGCCGTAGACGTCAACCCAAAGGCCCTGCAGCATGCCCGCCATGGGACCTATCTGATGCGGGATGTTTCGAAGCTCCCAGAGGGCTGGCAAAGACGGTATCTTGAAAGGAGTGGTGACGGCACGGTGCGATTTCACGCCGCCTTGCGCTCCCACGTTCGATTCACCTGGTGCAACCTCACGGAAGGTCCTCCTGGAGGCCCATATCATCTCATTATGATCAGGAACGTTCTCACCTACATGACGCCGCTCGCGACGGCTACGATTCTCGAGCGTCTGCTCAAGGCGATGGCGAAACCCGGGCTGCTTGTCGTAGCTCCACATGAGACTTTTCTGGTGAGCGAGCACACACATCTCTTGACCGCTGCTGATGCCTTACCGATCTTCCACAACGACAGCTCTTACGACGGCCTCTGCGCACAGTCCGGGCACTCCCCGGACGAGCCTGGAGCACCCGTAGACTTGCCCTTAGACCTCCCTCCTTTGACAGCCCCGGAGTGCCTCAAGCCCGCGTTATCCCCCGTCCCACCTCAGGTCCAACCTCCAGAGGATGACCATTCTCTACGCCCGACGACCGCGGTTCTGCATCAGCGCAGTGCCGTATGGACCGAGCTCTCCGACCGATTCCGGGAGTTTCTGCGCACCCGTCCGCCCCGGGTAGTTGTGGACCTTTCTGCTGTGCTTCGCATTGACAATCAGGTACAACAGTCCATTAGGGCAGCGGTGCGATTACTTGAGGCTGCAGGTGTCCGGGTCGAGCTCCTTCCGGGCCCAGCGCTGAGACGAGAACGGGACTAACCATGAGCAAAGCGAGCATGGAGCAGTTCGAGGAGGTCTTGCTGGCCATCGGCACCAAAGGCGTTGCCGCGAAGTCCGCCACAAGGGCCCAGCTTGACGAACTCGTTGGTGCGCTGGAACCCGCTCATCGGGCCGGAGCCCAGGCAATTGCAGAGAGATTCTCTGCAGCCGCTGACTTCGTCAGTCTCTGGGCCGAGTTGCAGGCCTTCGCACCTTTTCTCGAGCACCTCTCACCGCCAGCGGCCACCGGCGAACTCCCCGATATTGAAGAGTCCGAAATGCAGGCACGGCCTGAGGCCGCTGTAGCCACTCCTCCCGTGAGTCCTCCGTTGGCTCCTGAAATTGCCCCCCCGTTAGGGCCGGAAACCCTCGACAGTTTCAGTTGGGACGCACCCTCTCTCCCGGAGGAGATGCTGGCCGATTTTTTTGCCGAAGTGGCGGAGCACCTCGATGAGGTTTCCCAACTCGTCCTGAGCGTCCGGGATCCGGACGGCCCGGACATGTACGAACTCTACCGGAAGCTGCATACCGTCAAAGGCAACTCCGGCATGGTGGGTCTCAACGAATTGCAAGAAGTTGCCCACGGCATGGAAGATGTCGTGAAGGAGCTGCGGAGTCGGGGAGAGGAGCCATCCGATGGGCTTCGTAAGGTCCTGGCGGATGGTGCAGAACTGGCCTCCACCATCCTTCGGTTGGCGGAGGAAGGCGGCGAGGGACAGCTTCCCGTTTCACTATACTCCCAGCGACTGCGTAGCGCATTGGCTGGAGAGGCACCGTCGTTGCCCACGGAATCGCCCCCCCCCGAACCACCCGGGACCTCACCCCAAAGCTCCCCCGCGACCGCCGAGGTTTCCTCGCCGCAGCCGGCGAAGCCTCCCTCACCTCCCGCGGACCTTTCCCCGCCCGCCGCCTCGGAAGAGGCCACCCGATTGGCTTCCTCGGGCAAGCGCATGTTGCGGGTCGATTTTGCGCAGGTGGACCAACTGGCGGCTCTTGTGGGTGAGCAAGCAGTGCGGCAGGAAGAAGTGGGCAAGCATATTGAGCGCTTGGAAGAGGGCGTGGATGAACTCCATCGCCAATTGAAGGGTGGTTCACTGGACCCTACCCAGGAGCATCTGGAAGCCGTGGAGCAGGCTCGCTCCGTCTCCAAAGACCTCGGCGGTATCTTGAGTGGCCTCGAAGGAACATCACAGGCCCTCGACCTCGTCTCCACGGATATCCAGCGTACAGTTCTCAATTTGCGGATGACCCCCCTGGAAGCACTCTTCTCGAAGCATCGGATGACTGTCTTTCAGGCTGCTAACGCCCAGGGCAAGAAGGCGCAGCTCGTAGTGGAGGCCGGTGATGCCAAGCTCGACAAGAGTCTGGCCGAGAAACTGGAAGAGCCACTTATCCATCTGATCCGCAACGCCGTCAGCCACGGCATTTCCCGGCCCGATGACAGGGTGCGGGAGGGGAAGCCCGCGGAGGGTACCGTTACCATTCGGGCTTTCCACCGGGGCAATCAAGTTGTTGTGCAGGTGGAAGATGACGGAGTCGGTCTGGCCGCTGACGTAATTCGGCGCAAGGCCGTGGAGAAGGGCTTTTTGACCGAAGAGGAGAGTCGTAAGGTCGATGACCGACGAATTGTTGACCTCATCTTCGCAGCCGGGTTCTCTACCACCACCGTTGTCGATGATGTCTCCGGCCGTGGCGTCGGGCTCGACGTGGTTCGGGATAAGATCAATCGAATCAATGGCTCCGTAGAGATCATCTCCGAGCCTGGCAAAGGCACTGTCTTCCAACTGACACTACCTTTGACGCTGGCTCTGGCTCGCGTCCTGCTGGCCGAGGTGGCTGGTGAGATGACCGCCCTGCCCGCAGACGCGATCTTACGGGTCGAGACGTTGCCCGTGGATACGGTCGTCACCGTTGAAGGGCGAAAGATGGTGCGCTTAGAAGAGGAAACACTGCCGCTGATCAACCTCTCCCGGACTCTCGGACTGAGTTCCATTACCCATCGCCCCAACGAGCTGGTGGCAGCTATCGCCACCTTTGGCAACCAGCGAGCGGCCCTGGTTGTGGACCGCGTTCTGTTGCCAACCCAGGCCGTGGTCAGAGAGGTTGGGCCGGTGATGCCATCTATCCGGCACTGCATGGGGATCACCTTCCACGAGGGACGCTGTGTCCTGATTGTAGATATCGGGTCAGTATTGCGAGACTGGTTAGCCGATCCAACTCTACGGGAGCCGGAGGGCCTGGAGGGCTTCCATGCCATCGTCACCAGGGAGCCAGCCCGGTTCTACGGACTCGCTCGCCCCGGCCGGGAGGCCGCCCTCGATATTGCTTTAGTCCATCCTGACCGTCTCGATTCCGCTCTTTTGAGCCAGCTTGGTTCGCTCTCCCTCGATGGAGTCATGACGGACCTTGAGGCCACTGCGGAGAGATGCTCAGAGCGTGGGGCCGGCTGCACAATGGTCGTGCTGGCTTCAGGCGAGGAGTTGGTCGAGCGCAGCCTCGACCGGCTCTATGCGGCCGGTGCGGAAGATGTATGGTCACTTGCCGATGGCTGGGAGGCCCTTTTGCGTCGCCTGCGTCGGGCCGGTGTTCCCGCGGGAGGCAGTCCATGAAGATTCTGGTCTGGACCCACGACCTGCTGTTGCAGCAATTCCTCCACGGGCTCCTCCAGACCATGGAGGGGACCGAACTCACCTTTGCCCATGACCTCGACGCAACTGCTCCAGACGGTCAGTTCGGATGGGTTGTTGCCCTGGCCTCCGAAGACCCTCACGCGGCCAAATTGCAGTCCATTCTCGAACATGACTGGGTGAGCGGCATTGTCCGCTTTCGAACTGGCGGTTCGGTGGCGGTTCGGTCAAGTATTGAGGGACCCTACGGTGAGGAGGCAGGAATCGTCGAACTGCCCTTGCCCGCCTCCCCTTCGGAGATCATTCAGAGCCTCACTGGGGCGGCGCTGCCCCGCCTGGGCGAAAGCGAATTCGAAGAACGGACTGCAGTGGCAACGGTGCTGGTGGCCGAGGATAGCTCCTTGCAGCGGCAGTTGGTGGCCGGGACTCTAAAAGCCGAAGGATTCCACGTTCTTGAGGCTGAGGACGGGGCGGCTGCATGGTCCATCCTCGAGAAGCTGGCCGTGGACTTGCTGGTGACCGATGTCGAGATGCCGAACATGACCGGTCTGGAACTAGCCGGCAAGGTGCGCGCTGATGGTCGCCACGGGGCGATGCCCATCCTCATGCTTACAACGCTCTCTGGATTTGATCAGATCAAAGCAGGTTTCGATGCTGGTGCCTCCGACTATCTCGTGAAGCCCTTGAAGGGTGAACGGGAGATGTTCATGGACGAATTGGTACACCGTGTCTACGGTCTGCTGGGCGATGCGTTGCCCGATTCCGGAACCACCGCACTGGTGGTGGATGACAGCAAGCTTACTCGCAAGATGGTCGCCGGGACGTTGCAGCAGGCAGGCTTCCTGGTGACCACGGCCGAAGATGGCATGGAGGCCAAAGGGCTCCTCGAGAATGAGCAGACCGCCCTTCCCGATGTTGTGGTGACCGACCTGGAAATGCCAGTCATGGATGGGCTTAGACTCACTCACTTTGTGAAGCAGAATCAGCGCACCAGGGAATTGCCGGTGATTATCCTCTCGGCGTCCACGGAGCATGAGCATCGGGTGCTCGGGCGTGGGTTCGGGGTCGACGCGTTCCTTTCCAAGCCCTTTTCGGAGGAGAAGCTACTGGTCACGGTGCAACAGGTGCTGACACGAAACCGCCTTGAGAAGGAGAAGCGGGAACTCTCCAAGATCATGGGCCGAGACGTCTTGCGGGCTATTCATCACGGGGGACTGGAGCCGCGCAGCCGAGAAGTGACCATTCTCTTTTCCGACCTGGCGGGATTCTCGAAGATGTGTTTTGGCATGTCTGCCGGTGAGGTGGTCAGCCTCCTCAATGACTACTTCGACCGATTTGTCGATTATGTGTTGCGAGAACAGGGGTACGTCAACAAGTTCATTGGCGATGCATTGGTGGCCATCTTCTCCAACCTTCCCGGCCTGGATCCTCCAGCAGTACGGGCTTGTCGGGCGGGTATCAGCTTCCAGGTGGAGATGGAGGGGCACAATGCCACCGCGGCCGAACCCTTGCGAACACGCATCGGTATCAACACCGGTGAAGTGATAATGGGGTTGATTGGGGGCGGTGAGCGGAAGGACTACACGGTTATCGGGGATCAGGTCAATCGAGCGCAGCGTCTCGAGAGCAAGTCGCCGGTTGATGGGTTGTTGTTGAGCGAGAGCACCTATGCGAGGGTCAAAGACTACCTGACTGGCCACGAATCGGTGCAGGTGGAGACGGTGAATGATCTTGAACTGAAAGGCATCGCGGAGCCGGTAACTGCGTATGCTGTGACTTTGACGGAGAAATGATGCCCATTCGGGTGCTCGTGGTAGATGATTCCCGGTTCATGGTGAGGCTGATATCGACAGCCTTGGAGGCCGCCGGCGACATGGAGGTTGTGGGCTATGCTCTCGACGGCCAGGAAGCTGTCCAGAAGGCAGAGAAGTTGCGTCCGGATGTGATCACCATGGACGTCGTTATGCCGCGCATGGATGGGTTGCAGGCAACGCGTCTCATCGCCGCCAAAGTGGATACGCCCATAGTGATTTTCAGTGCCTATACCCAGGAGGGGGCCAGCCTCACCGTGGAGGCCCTGCAGGCGGGGGCCGTGGACTGTCTGGCCAAGCCATCTGGGGAGCGCTCAATGTCCCTCGATTCGGTTGCCGACGACCTCGTGCGAAAGGTCCGGGGAGTAGCTTTGCAGGCCCGCTCGGGAAGTGCTCCCAAGGTCGCGACTGAGCAGCCCGCAGCAACCACCTACTCCTCATTGCCGACTTTGACCACCACCGCTGCTCGCAAGCAACAGCAGGCCCCATCGTTGGTTGTAATTGGGGCCTCAACGGGAGGTATCCAAGCACTCAATTCGGTGCTCCCACGCTTCGACCGGACGATCCCGTTTGGGGTCGTCGTAGTGCAACATTTCCCACAGGGATTCACATCACAATTGGCAGACCGACTAAACGCCGTCTGTTCCATCCCGGTATTGGAAGCGGAGCCGGGCCAGCGCCTGGCGCGGGCCACCGCAGTTGTTGCCCCCGGGGGCCGTAATCTGGAGATTACCGCAGGACTCAGGCTGCGGTTGACCGATGATGGCAGCCCCGGAATCATGAAGCCCTCCATTGATGTCACCTTTCGCTCCGCAGCGCAGGTTCTGGGACCCTCCGTGCTCGGTGTAGTTCTCACGGGTATGGGCAAAGATGGCTCTTCAGGGGCCCTCGACATCGTGCGCGCCGGCGGACGCATTCTGGTGCAGGACTACCGCACCGCAACCGCCTACGGAATGCCCCGGTCCGTCTACGAAACAGGTTGCTTCGAAGCAATGCTGCCCCTGGAGCAAATTGCCGGAAAGATCCTTTCGCTGAGCAGAGGTTCCTGAAGGCGGGCTTCCGTGGAAGAGAGGCCTTCGATACATACACCTGAGGCCATCAACAACATTAACAACATAAACCACGCAAACAAGAAAAGTGCTTGCAATCGCATCGGGGGGGCGTTCATCGACGTCATCGATTTAGCAATCGTGGACAACGGGAATCCAGCCGCTGCCGGCACCATCCTTTCCGTCTGGTTTGGAAACTTCGATGAGGCGAATTCGCAACCGCTTTCCAGGTATCTACGTTGGAAGCTCGTTATCGCAGGTACGGCCTCACAGCAGCTCTTTTGCTCAGTTCGGTTGTTTCTCAAGAACAAGAACTAGTTCGGCGCCCATAATTCCGCAGCAAATCGAATTCCAGGAACCTCAAGACGGACATTGCCTGACCTCCGGTCCTGTAAAATGTACGAAGTTACAGATACAAAGGGATTGCGCCGGGCCCAAGCCTGCGCATCATGATATCTGATTCGGTTCCGCTTTCGGTCGTCATCCAGCTTTCCCAGACAACTGCAAATCCCATGGGCGCCGTAGAAACTCTTGGGAAACCCTGTTGATTGGAGACGAATTCGTTGAGTTTAAATCCTGGAGCCACTGCTGCACCGTCGCCATCCAGTAGCCGTGCAGCGACGCCGGTGCCGTCGCCTCCGACTGTCCCTGCCCAGACGACAAGAAAACCTCCGGAAGGAGACCCGCTCACCTGCGGGAGCCATTGGTTCCCTCCCATCGGTTCATTGACCTGGAATTGCTCTCCGGCCCACTCCAACTCTGATGAAAGTAATCTGCCAAATACTCCAGCTCCACCACCGGAGTCCTGGTGAGAGCTTTGCCACACCACCAGGAACTTTCCCGTCCCGTCGCACGCGACTGCGGCTTCTTCCTGTTTGCCCAAGTCTATCGTGTTGGCCTGCTGGGCGCCAGACACTTCGAAATCATCGATTGTGATGTGTCCCGCCCAAATCGCCCGACCATCAGAATCTCCTCCCTCTTTTGTCCATGCAACCACGCAGTGCTCACTATCTGCGCACGCCACGGACGGATCATGAACTCCTACAGATTGGACTAGCGGAAATTCCTCCCCCTTCTTGCCGCCATCCGCATGCAGCCACTGACCTGAGTTGATGTACTCGGAGCCGTCGACGGGTCCCACCCAGGTCGTCCAGACAACGAGGCAACCTTTTTCGGGGACACAGGCAATATCCTGCGCAAGCTGGTCGCCAGTCCAAGTTGTATTCACCTGGACCATGTCTCCAACATAAGAAAGATCTGCTTTGACTGGTCTTGCGAAGACGCCGTATCCATCTCCATCTTGACCTGTATCCATCCAGGCAACAACAATCTGCTCGTTGCCCGCATACGCGGCAACAGGTGCCGCTTTCGACCAATCGAGAGATTCTGATATCTTCTGGTCGCCTCCTACTGGTCCCTGGCCCGGGAGGACGGAGCGGGCAACAGTTTGTACGCTATCTCCGAACTGTCCTTTGCTCTGCCATGAAGCAAGAACCAATCCTCCGGGCGAAGACGCTACTGCGGGAAGCCTCTGCTGTGACAAACCGAACGCATTCACCCTGAACTCAGAGAGTTGCCCATCCGTGCATCCATCCCAGTCAACGTCGTTGCCATCGTCACACTCCTGGCCGTCAGGCGGGCATTGGCCGTTGATGCATATCTGGTCTTCCTGGCAGTTGCCGCAACTGCCACCACATCCATCGTCTCCGCACTCCATTCCGTCGCAAAGTGGCTGACAAGAGAGACATTCGCCGTCCTTGCAGGATTGTCCCAGTTGGACGCAATTGGTGCCTCCTGGTACGGGCTCCAGGCCGGTGGAATCGCAGAATGTGGCGATTGCCTCAACGCAAATTGCCATTCCGGGAGTGCATTCCCAGGCTAGGCAGGAACCTTCACTGCAGGAGTGTTCCGGCAGGCATTCGGTGGTTTCGTAGGAAAGCCCATCATCCGCGCATATAGCGGCTGTCTCTTCGTCGACGCAAAAAGGGTTATCGGCGATGCAAATGGCGTCAATGCAGGCGCCACCGAAGCAATGCTGGTCCCTGGCCGCACAATCTTCCTCGTATTGCACCGACTTTCCGTCCTCAGCACAGACCTTGTAGACTTCGGCATCGCACCAGACTACGCCGGGTTCACAGCCATCATGGCAGGCTGCCTCTTCGCAGTACTGCGCTTCCCCGCAGACCTGCTCTACGCCCCACCCGCTGCCGTCGGTGCAGGCCAGTACTTGATTGCCATCACACTCACTTTCACCGGGCACACACACGTCATCGAGGCAGTAACTATCCTTGCAGTGCTCATTGCTCTCGCAGTCAACCAACGACAAGCACTCAACACACTGGCCCGCTTCCTTGTCACACACGAGCCCGTAGGCTTTGCAATCAAGGTCGGACTGGCAGGGATACTGGTCATGGCACTCGCTATCGGCTCCACAGGTCTTGCCGTCCGGACAATCCTCATCGCCAACACACACCACGCATTGACCGGCTTCCTTTGCACACAGGAGGTTCCCAGGACAATCTTTGGTGGACTCGCAGAAAGTGGGCTCGCACTGACCTTCGTCTGAGCAGGTATCGAGTTGAAATTCGCAAAGCCCACATTTACCACTGCATCCATCCGGGCCACACTCTTTTTGCCCACAAGTCGGAGTGCAAACGTCCTCACCGCCATCCAACGTCTCGGTTAGTGTGCGTGTTTCTCTCAGATCCGACTCGATGGATGGTTTGTCCGCTGCACCACACGCACCAAACATGGCCACAGCAATCACGCAAAGAAGTGCGTTCTTCATTTCGGCTCCAGATTAGCTGTCCGTAGTTGACCGGAGTTCCAACATAACCGTACAGGACAAGGGTATCACGAGGCAAGAAAGATGCGGAAGACGCACGCATTCGCGGATTGTCCACAGTGTGTCTGTCGACCATGACCGCTGTGCGACGGCACAACGGGGAAACCTGTCACTTCTCCAGGACGCCGCGCTCAGATGTCGCCGAAGGGTGTCCCAGTTGTTGGTGCACCTTGACCGCGGCGCTCATGAGCCTTTCGGTGGCATCCCGACCATACCAGGCCATGGCATTTTCGTAGTGGTGCATATCGGCGAAGGAGGACTCTTGCCAGCGCGCTTCCTCGCGCATATGGAGATAGCCGACATAGCCGTTTGCATGCGAGACGACGTAGGGCGTCAGGCTTCCATCCCGCTCCAGTTGGTCGCGTAGCAGAAGTGTGGCTGCAACGCCGAAGTCTGCCGGCATTCCGGCCAGGCAGATGGGCCCGCAGCGGAAGACATTGGCCGGGACAGTGAGGTTTGCGGGGGCTGTCCAGCGGGCGTAGCCCTGACCGATGGCCGCGCTCAGTCGGGAGCGGAGGGCCACGAGAGCAGGACCGCCAGAGAGTGGTGGACGTTCCTGCCGGAAGGCGAGCCGCTCCGCCCCAAAGCGTGCTTCGACGTCAGACGATACCTTGACCGCAGCGGACCGGGCTTTGGCAATGGCTCCCATGAAGAGCTCAGTTACGAGTCCGAGGTGGTCGTGAACCGCGGTGGGCAACTCCGGAAAGATGGTGTTGAGGCCGCCCAGAGCACCCGGAATAATGAGGGCCAACAGCTCCTCTTCAAGGAGTCGCTTGCGCAACTGTCCGGGATAGTCGGCACTGACCATGCTGGGGTCCATGAAACAGGCGATAACGGGGTGTCCGGATACACCCACGAAGGCTACGGTTTGAGCCTTCTTCCGACGAAACTCGGTATAGAGCACCGTATCATCCGTGGGGCCGTGCCGGCGCCGACGGTTCATGGTTACCCCCGGGGCCCGAGCGCGGCCTGTGTCGATGCCCTGGACCGGCGCACTATCGCCGAGAGCTGCATCGAGAGCCAGGCCGATTTGCTCCAGCAGGTAGGCGCGCAGGGCGGGGCGGAAGCGGCCCATGAAATAGCGCCCTCCCTTGCTGTCGAGATAGCCGCCCATCGAGGAATGGGTGTGCGACGCATAGAGGAAGACGGAGTTGATACCGCGGGAAGCGGCAAGATCTTCAACATCCCCCAACAGGGTGTGATCGATGATCAGAATATCGGCGCCGATGATGGCCTGCTTCTCTTCCCGCCCGGTAACTACTACTGCGGTAACTTGAGGCGGGTCGTCCACCCACCCCGAAAGACGCTCCTGGCGGTGTGCAGTGCCAGCGAGCGGGAAAGGGAGACGGGGCACCAGTGGGACAATCCCGTATCCCAGGCTGAGAGAGTGCGAGGTGGTTGGCGCGCGGCGGGCCGCTTTGGAACTCTGGCGGGCGGGCAAGGGAAACCTCCGGGTCAGGGGTCGAGGATGCGGAATTGGATAGGGATCTTCAGCCGTGCGCTGGTTGCGTTCTGCGGCAGGAAGAGTGGGAGGCTCTCAACGAAGACACGCTTCAGTCGGGGGTCACCGTCAAAGGCATCGAGGCGAGGCGAAATCAACTGGCGCCCCGGCTTCACGCTAACCCTGGCGCGCACACGGTAGAGAGCCAGGTGCCAACCCATCTTTTCATTTAGGGCGGCATCTTGAGCTGCCATTTGACGGGCGTGCTGGTCGACTGATTCGGCCCCGGACGAGAGCAACATCTGGACTCGTTCAGCATAGCCGTCCGGAGTGTTCAGGTAGGCTAGAGCGACCGTGACTTCTACCTCCCGGCGGCTCTCCGGGACCGGGTAGGGGGCTCCGCTACGAACCATGGAGAGGGCTTCCTCCTGGAGGATCGGATGGCACATTTCGGGGTTGGTGATGGAGAGGTCACTCGGCTGCCCCTCTCCATCAACCCGGAAGCCGACGATAACCACCCCTTCCAATTCGAGGTCTGCTGCGGCCTCCGGATAGTATGTTCCTTCATAAACACGACGTCGTAGCTCTTCTTCCGAACGGCTACCGAAAACCGTTTGCGTCTCTCCGAGCCGGACCGCCGCGGAGGGCAGGCCGTCAAGCAACTCGCCCGGCGGCGTGGCGGGAAAGATGGGAGCTAACGGGGCCCTGTCCGGGGTCGTCTCCGGAGGGGCCGCTGCCGTTCCAGGGCCGCTTGATGGTCGGGCAGGACCGTGGGGACGAGTCGGGGTGTCGGGACGAACCAGATGTTCGCCGAACGCCGATTCCGGAAAGCGAATGTCGCTCATGGCCAACTCGGGTCGTTCGTTGATTCGAGGCATCATCAGGTCGGGAGGCTCCGGCAAGGCTGGGCTGGAGAGCTCAGTTAGCGGTGGCTCTTCCAGTGGCTCCAGTATCTGCCGGGTAGATTCAGCAGGTTTGCGCAAAGGTGCCTTTTCGACGTCCAACTGAGCGCTGATGGGTGGTGGGAAGGAGTCGTCGGATGAGAGCTGCCCGGAGACGTAATCGACAACCCCAGGGACCACGGTTGCATGAAGCGCCACGGAGATCATGGCCGCAGGCATCCACCTTCGCCAACGGCTTATCCGCTGCTTCGCACCACTGTTGGTCGTTTCGTCTGCCACCGGCACCAGGGCCCTCCGCATTCGGCAAGCGTTGCTACTTGATGATATTGGGGTTGTGAAGTTAGTGCAAGTTCCCTTCGCCTACCGCGTACGCACATATATTTGACCGCGCGCACAGCATGATGCTAACATACGATTCGTGCTGGCTTGCTGGATGAGGTCCGATCTTGTGCTTTCCTAGTCGATTGCTGTTGTTTCTGGCCGTGGTCTTCTGTTTAGCGGTTCCCGTCCCCCTTTGCGCGCAGACCGTTGACCCCGCTACCCTGGTGGAGAAGCTGGCCGATCCGACTCAACGAGATGGCGCCGCTAAGGCTTTACTGGCAATGGGAGCGGGGGCCGTGGCTCCGTTGGATGAGGCGCTCGGATCGCGGCGTACGAATGACTTTGTTCGCAGGGAAGTCCTGCGCCTGCTTCCTGCCTTTGGAACTCCAGGAATTGCTGTAGTCAAGAAGGCGGTGCAGGATCCCGGGTTGGAGTTGGAAGCGGTCAGGCAACTCTCCGAGGTTGAAGAGAAGAGCGGCATCGAAGAGCTGATGATGGACCGGCTCAAGAGTTCCCTCAACCCCCGCGTTCGTTTGACGGCGCTGGAGTGGCTTGCCGCCAATGGGAATGCCGCCAATGTCAACAAGCAACTCTACATTACGCTCGCTGATGCCAGCGAACGGGTGCGCGAAAAGGCCGCTGAGCTTATTGCTGAGCGGAAGGGCGTAAAGGCCGTACCGAAGCTGATGGAGATGTTGCGTCAGGCTGAGTTCAACAAATCACCGGGCAACCGCGGGCTGCGCAAAGCCCTGGTCGCGACCATGGGCAACATCGGCAAGGGCGGGCCGTCAGATGCGGCTCGGGTGGTGCCGACCATCCTTCGCTCACTGGGCGAGGAAGATGAAAAGGCCGTGGCTGTGGATGCCCTCATTGCTATTGGCGCACCAAGCGTTTCGTCGCTCTTGATGATTCTCAAGGCGGGGGACACCAAACGTGCTGCCGCGGCCATGGACGCGCTCCTCGCCATCGGTCAAAAAGCCGCCCCAGAAGTTGTCTCCCTCCTGCAAGCCAGACACCCCAAGATGAAGCGAATGGCGAGGCAATTCCTCGGCTTCTATCAGGACCCGGCAGTCTTTCCCCTGCTCCGGGACCTTTACCCTCGGGTCAGCGCTGAAGACAAGGTTTCAATCCTCCGTATCGCCAGTCTCTACGATTACCAGGAACCCCATGACTTCATCAGCCATGCAACCCAGGACGATGACCCCAAGGTTCGCTCGGAGGCGGTTCGGATTCTCTCTTCAACCGGGGAGGAGGGTGCGGTACCGGTGATTCTTACGCGGGCCGAAGAGGATTCGGACCAGGACATCAGAATCGTTGCCGTCAAGGGGCTCTTCTCCATGGGCGCGGCATCGGCTGTGACGACCCTCGGGCGGATGTTGGAGTATGAGAAATGGCCCGTTCGCTATGAACTGCTGCAAGCCCTCGCGTTCATGGCGACGCCAGCCAACGTCAGGGCTATCTCGGACCAACTGCGCCACCGCCGTTCAGAGGTCGCTAACGCGGCCAGCCGGGCCCTCGCCAATATTACCTATATGACAGGCGAGAGGACACCTGACGAGTGGATGCGGGATGTGGGGAGAATAGTCGGCGGTGAAGAAGGGGCCGAAATCGACTCCACTCAAAAGGCTGTGACTTTCGGCGACGAGACCCTGGACCTACAGGTTATTGGGAGCTCTCGGGATTACGTGATCTATCTGGCTCCCTCCATGGCTCCGCAGCCGCGTAGCGTCAAGACCTACCTCAATAAGTTGGCAGACAACTACTCGATTATCGTCGTCCCCTTTGACGGATGTCCCATGCGATCCGGTGAGCAGCAAACCGCGACTGCGTGTTTCGCACGCCATGCGGAACGTATCGAGTTGGTGCGGCAGGAGGTCGCGGGCAAGAAGGTCGTGTTGCTTGCCCAGGGACTTACTGGGTTTGCGGGAATGACCTATGCTGCCACCTATCCCGACGGACTCAGTAGTCTGATCATTGCCGACCCCATCTTCCCCCGTCGTGAGCATGTGGAGAAGACCCTTGAGGCGACTCTCGCCCGACTGCCCGTCCGCTGGGCCAAGGAGTTGGACTACATCAATCGAATCGCCGGACAGTTGCTCCCCATTGCGCGCAACTCCTACCTCAGTCGGGTTGAGTTAGCAGCGCAGGTCAGGGCTGAGGGGAGAGCCATGCTCGTTGCCAGCGGCTACTACGGCATGTCCTGGTTCCTCAACGAGACCTTCTTTCCTTTCACCGATACATCCATTGAAACTTCTCTGGCCAACGTGAGGGTGCCAATCCTGTTGGTCTTTGGGGCAGACGACTACTCCATGGAGACCAACCTCCCGGCATTTCGCCGAATTGGAAAGATCCGCCGGAATCTCGTGGCCACCAAGCTTAGTGGCGTCATCCGGTGGGCGATGGTCGAGCAGAGCGAGACTTTTCAGCAGGCACTGATCTACTTCCTCAAGAGCTATCGAGTCGGCCTCGGGCAACCTTCCGGAGTCGGTGGCAAATGGCCTAGTGGCGTGGTGGCCCAGGGGGAAGTTGGTCAATTTGAGGAATCTATCCCGGTGGCTTCGCTGCCCACTGACCTCGCCCAACGTGATGGTGACCTGGTTGAGTCGAGCAGATTGACTCGCTTCCTGGCTGCCAATACGCCGGGCCAAAGGGAAGACGGCACCTCGGTCGAGGAGTTGGCCGCGCAGCGGGAAACGGTGAAGCGGCTGGCGGCGGAACGTCGGGCGGCCGCCAGCAGAGCCGAAGAGGCTGCTCGTGTTGAAGCAGAGGCCAGGCGCGTCGAGGAAGCCCGCGTGGCTGCTGCTGCGGCGCAGGCGAAAGAGGAGGCTCTTTGGGCCGAGGAAGCGGCTCGGTTGGAACAGGAGCGTCATCTGCTGGAAGCGGAGCGCCGTAAACTGGAAGAGGAAAAGCGCCTCGCCACGATTGGTCCGACGAATCCCAATGGTAACGGTGACAAACGGTCCGATGCCGTCGTTTCGGTAGATTCTCCGATTCCGACATCGGATGATGTTGCCAACGAGCGGAGTCGGCGTGCTGCTGAAGAGCGAGCCAGGGCAGCGGAAGAGGCCCGCCGGTTGGCGGCCGAAGCGAGAATGGACGAGGAACGCGTGCGAGCCGCTGCCGCAGCAGAGGCAGCGCGCCGGGCCGCAGCTCAACAGGCTTTGGCGGCAGAAGAGGCTCGGCGGGCGGCAGCGGAAGCTCGCACCGAGGAAGAGCGTGCACGGGCAGAGGCAGCCGTACTAGCGGCAACCAAGGCTGCCGAAGAGCAAGCCCTCGCCGCTGAGGAAGCTCGTCGCGTCGCTGCCGCAGCAAGGAGTGAAGAGGAGCGGGCGTTGGCGGATGCGGCCGCGGAAGCTGCGCGCAAGGCGGCAGCAGAGCGCGCCATGGCCGCGGCAGAGGCGAAGCGCGCTGCGGAGGCCGCACGCGCAGAGGAAGCGCGGGCCCAGGCCGCGGCAGCAGCAGAGGTCGCTCGCCGGGCTGCAGCGGAAGAGGCCAGGGCAGCGGAAGAGGCCCGTCGTGCCGCCCAGGAAGCGCGCACGGAAGAGGAACGGGCAGCAGCCGCGGAAGCGGCCGAAGCCGCCCGTAGAGCATCCGAGGAAGCCCGCCGCGCTGCGGCTGAACAAGCGAGAGCGGATGACCTCGCCCGAAGGGCAGCAGAAGAGCGGCGATTGGCCAATGCAGCACCTGCCATCGGCGGCGAACCACCCGGAGGTTCAACGGTAGTCGCCGGGGGAGGACCAGATAAACTCACATATGTCGGCTGGGGCCTGCTGGGGGGCGGAATCTTGCTCACTGGAGGTGGCGTTTTCATGGGGATGACCGCGGAAGAGCACGCCGCCAACGCCAATTCCCTCGACGCAAATCTTCCTGACTACGACGCGCAGTTCAGTGCCGAATTGAGCAGCGCGCAGACCTGGCAGTCCCTCTCACTGGTCAGCTACGGAATCGG
>CAZFVN010000050.1:0-7706 GCA_964522395.1 uncultured Myxococcales bacterium | reverse complement strand
CAGTCTCCTCGTTGGCCTGGACCTACTCCTCGACTGGCCAATCTCTTTCCGGAAGAACACTCCCGCAGCGGCATGGTCGCTGCAGCCCGTCGCTGTGCCGGGCGGAGGCCTCATGCTCTTCCAGTGGGACCTGTAGCAACGGAGGCAACAACGCTATGCGCATCGCTACGCGATTTCACTTCATAGCCCTGGTATCCTGGGCCGCACTGATCACATTGTCCACCGGGTGCGTCTCGGAAATCGTCCGAAAGGTCCCGAGCGGAGCGGTGGATACTGCCGGCGACAAGACCGATGTTGTTGTCCCGGACCACTTTGCAGAGACCGAAGTAGATGAACCCGACGTCGTGGCTGACCTACCGCACATTGATGTCGAAGTTGTCGATGAGGACGTAGAAGGACCGGAAGTTCTTCCCGATCTTACCCAAGTTGAAGTGACCGTCGGGCAGACCGCAGAGGTCGGTCCCGAAGGCGGTACCTTCACCCTTGAAGGCGGTGTCACCCTGGTGGTCCCAGCAGGGGCCGTTGAAACGAATGTTACCCTCTCCATATCTCCCGCGCCAGGTCAGAAGCCTACCGGTGTGACTCCGGTAACGAATACCTGGAACGGCGCACCAGACGGTCAGCAATTCGAGCTCCCGGTAACTCTGCGGCTGCCGATGCTGGATGTAGAAATGGATGCGGGTCAGTGGGCACTGGTGGAGGGGTTCGTCGGAGAGGGGACGAAGTTCGATAGCGTTCCAGCCTGGCCCGACTTTGGCGGGCAGGAAGTCTGGGTCCAGACGTCTAACTTCTCCTATGTGCTGGCCGGGCTCTCGCCACCCCCTTCTACCTGTATGGCGCACGAGCTATGTGATGGCAAAGACAATGACTGTGATGGGGCGGTGGACGAGGCCTCTGACCTCCTGAAAGACGATGACGTAACTGGTTGTGCGTCGCAGGGTGTCTGTCTCCTCCAGGTTGATGCCGAGTGCGTTGACGGAGAGTGGAGTTGCAGTTTCAAAACCCCGGACTCTCCTCCCCTTTCCTTCGAGGAGGGTACCGAACTCTCTTGCGACGCCAAAGACAACGATTGCGACGGTCTGGTTGACGAGGAGTTGGTGGGTAAGGTCGAGGTCCTCGAAGGCCTCGGAGTACTCGACGTCGAGTGCTTGACCGACGGCATCTGCTCAAAATCGGACGTCGTCGCGGCTTGCTGGAAGAAGACCGAAAACTCGGCTGATTGGGTTTGCGATTACTCGGGTGTTGAAGGTTTTGAAGGTGGCAACGAGTTGACTTGTGATTCCGCTGACAATGATTGCGACGGCGAAATCGACGAGGGCACTTGCAAGCTCCTCGATGGCTGCGTCGAGGATGCCGCCTGTGTAACCGGGCACTGCGCACTGCCCCTGGGCGGGGCCGAGAATTCCTTCTGTACCGGACTTTCCGATAGCTGTCTCGCAGTGAAAGAAGATGCCTCGGTTGTCGAGGTCGAGTCGGGGGGGACCTGGTGTGTTGAAGGACTGGACCATCACCGGGCAAGCTGCATCGACGGAGTTTGGGAAGAGCCGGTTGATTGCGCCGAAGAAGAGCTGGTAAACCCGATTTGCGATTCCAATACAATGCAGTGCGCGGGCGGATGTGAAGACGATGAAGACTGCGACATCTTCGAAGGGGAATGCACTGGCGCCTTCATCTGTGATGAGCAGGGCGAGTGCAAAGAAGAACTGGCCACAGGGCCCCAGTGCCACAAGCAGAACTGGGTCTGTCAGGAGTTCTCATGCGACCCCGAAAACGGGGATTGTATTGCAATCTCGGTGGGCGAAGGCTTGATTTGCGACGACGGTGATCTCTGTACCGGTAGTGGCGAGTGCGAGGCCGGTGCTTGCACCGGTGCGCCGCCCAAGACCTGCAATGATGAGAACGGGTGCACCAACGACTATTGCAACCCCGACACGGGCGGCTGCATATTCGACCCCGCCGAGTTAACGGGCGCACCTTGCGATGATGGTTCCATCTGCACCACCAATGATGTTTGCCAGGAAGATGGCTCATGCACTGGACAGATGAAACCCTGTGATGATGGTAATGTCTGCACTGCCGACGCCTGCGACGAAGAGGATGGTGAGTGCAAGGAAGTCTTGACGCCGGGCGCCCCCTGCGATGACGGTGACCTCTGCACGATGCCTGGCACCTGCAATGAGGGCGGACAGTGTATTCTTGAACCGGTGGATTGCAACGACGATAACGACTGCACCAAAGACGTGTGTGTTTTCGGCGATTGTGAGTACAGTTCCGTCGCCCCATCCACTCCATGTCTCTACCCCACCTCTGCATTCGGCGGGCAGGACGTTTGCATCCCCCTGGGCCTCTGCGACGGAGATGGTACCTGCCAGCCCGGTGAAGACTTCTGCCAGTGCCATGAGGATGAAGACTGTATCACCAACGATGACAATCTCTGCAATGGCACCGGCACTTGTGAAATCGGTGACGGTGGTCTCCTCTTCTGCGAAGACCAGCCGGGCACCATTGTGGTTTGCGATTCGTCGGAAGATACTCAATGCCTCGTCAATACCTGTGACGTCTCAACTGGATTCTGCTCAATGCAACCACTGGAGGCGGGGACCCAGTGCTCCGATGGTGATGAATGTACCGCCGAAGACCAGTGCATCGACGGCCTCTGTCTGGGGGCTGTGGAGGTCGACTGCGACGATAGCAACGGCTGTACCAATGATCTCTGTGATTCAGATGAGGGTTGCATTTCCTCTCCCGTAGCAGAGGGAACTCCGTGTGAAGATGGTGAGCCTTGCACGCTCGCAGATAAGTGTGATGCAGATGGCGAATGTATCTCTGGCAGTCCAAAATTCCCCGCTTGCGACGACGGTGAAATCTGCACCTCCGATACTTGCACGATTGACGGCAGTGGGTGTCTCTTTGAGCCCATTCTGGATTGTTGCGCCAGCAACGCGGAATGTAACGAGGCCGGCGGTGAAATCTGCACCTTTGCCAATGTCTGCTGCGCACCCGTCTGCGTGGGCGACGAAGGTCAACCTTTCGAATGCGGGTCCGATGGCTGCGGCAGCGATTGTGGAACGTGTGGTATCAACGCCGTCTGTCATGATGGAGCCTGCTGTTACCCCAATTGCTATTCCCCGGTCAAGATTTGCGGTCACGACGGCTGCGGAGGTAGTTGTGGCGCCTGCGAGCCAGCCGAAGTCTGCACCGAGTTCTACCAGTGCTGTGTGCCAAATTGCGTAGGGAAGGACTGTGGTCCCGACGACTGTGGCGGCACATGCGGCTCTTGCAATGCTGGGTTCATCTGTGAAGAGGAATCAGGGGAGTGCGAGTTCTGTGAGGCCGACTGCGATGGCAAGTCTTGCGGCGACGACGGTTGTGGAGATCTATGTGGGGTCTGTGAAGAGGGGGCAAAATGTCTCGATGATGGAACCTGTTGTACGCCCGATTGTGATGGCAAGGAGTGCGGCGACGACGGATGTGGTGAAATGTGCGCCACCTGCCTCGATTGGCAGGCGTGCAGTCCCGCCGGCCAGTGCCTCTGCGATGACTGCTGCTCCATTCATGATGACTGTGGTCCCACTGAGCTCTGCGGCGGCATGGTGCAAGATGGCGAAGATAACTTCATCATTTGCTACGAACCCAACACCCTCCTCAACGATGGTTTCGAGTCGTACAATCAAGGTGACGCTCCCGACATCTTCACCTATAGCTATGTTGACGGCGTCTTTCCGTGGGTTGTCAAAGCCGGCTTCGCACCCTTCACTACCAACTCGGGCGCTAGGAGTTTCCGGTACTACCTGGTTGGTCCCGATGAGGGAGGCTATTTCGCGTTCAGAAGACATCTCCCCGAAGTTGGTGAGGGAGAACTCTCGAAACTCTCATTCCTCCGTCGCTGTACCAATGAATTGGGTGAGGAGGAGAGCTTCACGCTTACGATTAGAGCTGGTCAGGCCGATCTCCTGGTGATGGACAACGCCTTTTGCGACAAACAGTGGCATCGTCATATTGTTGACCTGTCGCCTCTTAGCGGACCTACTGAGCTTCGGTTTGTCGTAGAGAAGGGTCCGTCTGCCGGGGCAGAGATCTTCATCGACGACCTCGCCATCTTCGTTTCCGACTGCCCTGACGATATCCCATGTGCTGAGTTGGAGGCGCAGGACAACGCTTGCACCGTCTCCTCAATTGATGATGGCGCCTGTTTCATTGACTGGGCCTGCTACGCGGACGGCGATGTGAACCAATCCATTGAATGTGCCAAATGTGACTCCATAACAGATAAGTCGAACTGGACTCCTGATGACGCGCTTTGCGACGATGAAAACCCGGCGACGAGCGACATCTGCGATATCAAGGAAGGCTGCTACAACAACTTCTAGGCAGGTCCTTTAGAAAGGCTGGTAGAAACTCAACACGACGTTGGTTCCCCCCTGTTCGGCTCCGAGGATCGGGAGCAGGTACGCAACATCAATAGAGACAATGCCTGGCAGGACTCCGAAGATGTCGGCGTGAGGGCGGAAACCGATGCCGACATCAACCAGACTCTTCGACCTCGTGAAGAGCGAATCCAAATCGTCAGAAATCGTGGCCCCATCCATGAAGAGGGCAAACTGCAGCGCAGTTATGTAGCCGAGGCGTAGCACTGAAGCGTGGAGATTGCGGACTGCCATGAAGCGATACTCGATACTGCCTCCAACGCGGTGTCTCGCACTGGCGCTGAAAGATCCCAGGGCCCGCAGTCCGTCGATACCTCCTGTGGCGGGAACGTCCCAGTCGGGGATCCAGCCCACTCCAGTGTCTCCGTTCAGGCGCAGGGCGAGAACATGGTCTGGAGAGCTTCCGAAGAGCTGTGAGGTCATGGCCCCGAAGCGGCTGCCAAAATCGCTGAAATCGGGATTGAACAGAGGGTATGCAAAGAGGTAGCTCCAGTTCCCCTGGAAGGGGTTCATGCGGCTCTGACGAGTGTAGTGAAGATATGAGAAGACCGGCCCGAGCAGGCTGCCTTCGCTGCCATCTACCGGGAAGGCGGCACGCACACCCAGAGAGAGACTATTAGCCAGATAGGTGGGCCGGATCCTTCTGCCAAATCCATATCGCCAGAGCGCACCAACGGTACCACGATTTGAGGTGATGCTGGGGCGCAGCACAAAGCGGTTGTGAAGGTCCCACCGGGGCTCAACTTGCAATTCCACGCCCATGGCGGGAAGGCGGTCGCCACCCGCAAAGGAGAGGTAAGGTCGATTAAGTACCCACTTCAAATCCAGGTGGTTGCGGTCGTTGCGGCGAGGGTGATCCCCACCTTTGGTCTCCTGCAGGAAGAGGCCGTGCGGATCCAGAGTAACTGCGGGTTTCTCTTTGACCCCGGTGGCAATCGTGCAGCATTGGTCAAGGCAGGGGGCGACAATCAGTCGAGAGGCCCCGCCACTTTCCACCAACAACTCCAGAGGGAGCGGACCCGTGTCCCCACGCTTGCAAGCCTCAACGACATAACCGTCGACACTCTCTTGTCCTCCTACCAATTCCAGGTCCATATGGATCGGTTGGAGAGCACAAAGCAACATCTCCCGCTCCTGTGCGGAAGCTTGTTCTAGCAACGCAGGCATCAGTCGGGACCTTGTTGTCAGGGCGTCGGTGAGGGCCGCCAGGACGCGCTTCGAACCGAGGAGGTTGTGGGCCATGCGGGCGGCACTGCGAGGCGATGGAACCTCCTTCGCAAAGAGTGCCGGCACCCGCCTTAGAGGTGGCGGCAACTCGGGTGTGAAAAACATCGATGTCTGAAAATGGGCCTGCGGGTCAGTTCCCATCTTGTCCAGCGACCCCCATAACTCCACTTGTTGCAGGAATCTGCGCAGGAAGACGGGATCAGCTTTGCCTTCCGCCCAGCGAACGAATTGGACGAGATTGATGGTCAAGAGGGCCTCGAAGAGGTCCATGTCGGAGCGGGCCAGCAAGGTCGAAGCGATAACCGCTGACTGCAGATCTTCGGTGTGCCGGGACTCAAGACTCTCCAGCGGAGTAACCTCGTAAGTCAAGTCAGAGTAGAGCAGGCCACCGCGCATAGGAATGGCCACCATCTCTCGCAATGGAGCTTCGAGCAGGAGGTAAGGCTTTGGCGACTGATCCCGGGAGTCACCCTTCGCCAGTGCCGCCTGAACCGCGCCGAGGACTTGCTTCTCCTCCCGCCCCGGTTCGTTCCCCCGTTTGGATGAGATTTGCACCAATGTCTGTGACGAGCCGCTGCGACTGCGGGTGGAGTGCCACTGCTTACGGAAGTAGAGCAAGACGGGACCGCTCCAACTCGATAGATGGGTGCTCGATGTCGACCCGGCGTCGAGCCGCAGTACGATGTTGCCCAGCACCAGTAATCCGTGGGTATTCCCCGTCACGCTAATCTTCCACTCAGCCGCGGGGTTCACATCTGCAAGGACAAAGCCCTCCGGGCCAAGGCGAGGTAGCAATGGGTGCCATCCGCCTAGCAGCACTACCGTGCCATCAGTCGCGCCAAAGGGGCCGAACCGTTCCGGGATTTGCGTGCGAAAGTGGATCTCCAATACCACATCGGCCCCCGGAACCGCCGCCTCCGGGAGCCTCACCCAGACCATGAGACCGTCAGCAGCTACATCTTCGGCTTCAGTGACCTCGGCTATATGACCATTCACCTGAACCGCGCTTATTCCCATCCGCGCAGCAGAGAACCCTCCGGGGAACCGGTGTGGGAAGGTCACATCGACGAGGTCCGCCGCCGGTGCGGCAAGGAGGTTGGGATAGAGGTAGAGAGGAAGTCGTGTCAGCTCGGCGGCAGAATCGTTAGTGAAGGAGAACCGGCAGGTCCCGGTAAGCAGGCGCTGACCGGGGTCCAATTCGACTTCCAGTTCAATGGCGCGGGTGGCGGGAGGGGCGGCGAGGCCGCGGCCTGCCAGGACGGTACAAGCCAGCCCTAGTGCGGCCAAAGCCAGCATCGAGCGAGCAGTTCCCAACGGCCCTCCGAGCGGCTACTCCAGGTCGGTCCAGTGAGCGATAACTTTCCCCACTATGCCATATTCTTGCGCCTCATCGGCGGCCATCCAGTAGTCTCGCTGAGTGTCTGTCTCTACCTTGGTAAGAGTCTGACCACTGGACTTTGCGATTAGCGCGTTCAGGCGGTCCCGTAACTTGATCATCTCCCGTGCGTTGATTTCGACGTCAGAAGCAGGAGCAACGACGGTTCCCGATATCAGCGGTTGGTGGATCATGAAGCGAGAGTTGGCCAGGGAGTATCGGTTCTCTTGCGTGGCCGCGAGGAAGATTGTAACTCCCATGCTGGCAATGAGTCCCGCTCCAATAGTGCGCACCGGGGCGCGCAACATTTGGATAGTATCGTAGATCGCGAACCCGGAAGAGATCGCTCCGCCGCCAGAATTGATGATCAGGGTAATCGGCTCCTCAGCGGAACGCTGGTCCAAGACGAGAAGTTGCGCCACCACTGTATGCGCCTGACGGTCGTCGATGGAGCCCGATAGAAGGATGACTCTCGACTCCAGAAGTTCCTTCTCATAGGCCGCTTTTGAGTCCTTCTGATCCCCGTTGTATTTGATGGGTGATTCTGCCACGTTTTACCTCCCGTTGGACATTGCCTGTTCTTACCATGTCGGGCGCCCTCAAACAAGTCTTTCGGCTCGCCAACCGCCCCTATCGCGATCTGATTGACTTTGTACCCCCCGTTCTGCGCTGAGTGT
>CAZFVN010000049.1:0-35401 GCA_964522395.1 uncultured Myxococcales bacterium | reverse complement strand
AACGCCATACCTCCCTTCAAGAACGGACCGGGGTACAGCCGTGATCAGATCGCCGGTCAAACCATTCGTCACGGCCCTGCTTGACTTGAACCTCCCTTCAAGTCATCATGGCTCGGCAACCTTGGAGTCAGGATGCGAATCCTCTTTATCGAGCCACCACGCCGCATCTGGCCCTTCATGAACTTCGAGGACAACTACCTCACCAAGCAGGCCTATCTCTGCCTCGCTGCCAACCTCCGGGCCAATGATTTGCCCGACGTCGAAATCCTCGACTGCATGCCTCTGCGCATGGGTTGGAAGAGTCTGGCCCGAGAGGTGCAACGGCGACGCCCTGATGTTGTCGCGGTGGGGGAGAACCATGCGCTCTACGCCGACGAGGCGTTTCGCTGCTTTGCGATGGCAAAAGAGCTTCTCCCTCGGGTCATCACAATCGCGGGTGGAGCACATTTCACAAATCTTGCCGATTCATACCTGGGTGGTCCAACCGGGCCTCGCAGTTCCAAGCCACCGCCCTGGCTGCCGCACCATCAGCCCGGAATTATCGACTATGTCGTCAAGGGCGAGGGGGATCTCACCGTGGTGGAGCTCGTGCAGCACCTGTGCGACCATCCCCACCAACCGCCCGTGGATGTGAGCGGCCTTGCGTTTCGTCTGGACAACCAGATCCATCACACCCCAACCCGGGCTCTCATTGACAACCTGGATAGCCTGCCGCTGCCCGCGTATGACCTCCTGCCCCTCGACCTCTATGGTCGTGCCCGCCAACTCTTTTCGCCAGGCGGAACCACCGTCTACCATTCTCGCGGCTGCGCACACTCCTGCAGCTTCTGCGTCTGGTGGACGCAGATGGCTCGCCGTTCGGTGGATGAGGTCAGTGGCAAGGAGACATTACGGCCCTGCTGGCGCACCAAGAGCGTTGACAGAATGGTGGAAGAAGTGGACCTTCTCGCCCATCGTTACGACAAGAAGGGGTTGGTCTTTGTTGATGACTGCTGGAACCTGGACCCACAGTGGAGCCGAAACTTCGCCAATGCTATGAAGGAGGCGCACCTCAGCGTCAATTGGTTCGCATTCATGCGGGCCGACTACCTGCTAAGAGACCATCAAAACGGAGTCCTCGCTGAACTCGTTGATGCTGGACTGGCGCACGTGAGCATCGGCGCAGAGCGGGTCGAGGACAAAGAACTCAACTCCTTTAGGAAGAAAGACTATTCTGCCGAAAAGACACGCACGGCTTTCGCAGTGTTGAAGAAGGATCATCCCCATGTTTTCCGGCAAGCTACATTCATTGTCGGAGTGCCAGACGAAACCCCGGAGTCCATGAACCGGCAATTGGACTTCGCCCGGGAACTTGACCTGGATTATCCTGGATTCCACCCGTTGACTCCTGTCCCCGGAACGCCCCTGTGGGACGAGGCCATAGCTGACGGGGTAATTGAAGCTGACAGCTTTGAGCAGTTCGATTGGGCCACCCCCGTTGTCCCCTCCCGTCACATGAGTCGAAGGGAGATTGAGGCTGCTCTGATCCGTATTGAGAAGGAGTACGTGACAATTCCGTGGCTGATGCGCGGGCTGCTTTCCCGCAATCGCTATAAGCGTCACATGTATCAATGGTTCTTAAAGGTATCAATGCAGATGTCGGTTAGTCTGGCGCGTGAACTCGTCTTCCCGTCACAGGGGCCTATCGTTCCCCTTCTGAAACCTGAATGGTACGACGACTAAGCGCGGCGAGCAGGAACAACGCAAAGATGAGAAGTGACGGTAGAAGCGAAGTACTTCCGCCTGCAGAGCAGCCCGTGGAACGTGGCGGTGGTGCATAAGTCTCGACTTCTGTAACATCCTTCTCCGACTCAACGTCTACACTCTCCTGCATCAGTAGACACTGCCCGTCACTGCAGCTCATACCGGGAGCACACTGTCCGCAAAGTCCCCCACACCCATCATCACCACACTCCAATCCTGCGCATTGAGATATGCAGGAACTGACGCACAAACCCGCCTCGCAGACCATTCCAATACCACACTCACATTGACCACCACAACCATCGTCCCCGCAGTCGGTACCGTCACACTTGAGCTCACAGCCAATCTCGCACGCGGCGTTCACGCAATCTTCGCCGAGGCCGCACTCACCACAACTACCCCCGCAACCGTCGGGGCCACACTCCTTTCCGTCACATTCGGGAGGACAGACTCCGGGACACCAAAGCGGGAAGGTGCCACTCGGGTCAGCGAGAGCCTCCTGGCCGCAGTCGTACCAGCCCAGGCTCGCCTTCCACCCACATGTCAGGCCCTGCGCCGCGCAGTCCACCAGAAGCTGGAAACCACCTTCACAGTAGTGCTGTACGGTACCATCACAACAACCCACGAATTCAATTCCACCGCACTCTTCAAGACACTCGCCGCCAACACACTCGGCAACCTCGCCACAGATCCCACAATTGCCACCACAGCCGTCCGAACCACATGCTTTATCATCACAATCGGGCTCACAATCATCCACGCAAATGCCGTCATCGGTACAATCCCATCCCACGGGGCAGTCACCGCAGGTGCCCCCGCAGCCGTTGGACCCACACTCCTTCTCCCCACATTCGGGGGTAGAACCACACCCACCGCACTGCTCAACACACTCTTCTACGCACAGGTCATCCCACATTACCTGGCAACAATATGGGTCCATATCACAAACACAATCCTCGCAAAGGCAGCCTTCGCAACCTGGGACTGGAGCGACCTGGCACCCTGGTCCCCCAATGCACATTCCCGTCTCGCAGACCTGACCTTCGCAACAGCTTCCGCAAAGCCCACCACAGCCGTCCGGACCACATTGATTAGCTCCGCACTCCGGTGAACAGGTGAGCGTCTCGAAGGAATAATAGCTTCCCCCGTTGTCGTCGAGCGCTTCATTGCCGGCAGAATCTTCCAAGGCAACTTCCAGGAGGATCTCTGAATCAGGGCTGAGGGCACCGAGCACTACCGAATGCGCCTTCCCTCCCCCAAAGGCGACCTCCTCTGAGAGCGGCTCAAACATGCCGAATCGAACGATCCCTTTGGCGAATTCATCGGTGGTAAAGAGTACCGTCGCACTCGTAGCCTGAATATCCTCGACGCTTAGCCCCATCAACGTCGGAGCAGTGCAGTCCACCACAACTTCAAATTCCTTGGTACCTACGCCATCGTCACAGGCATCGTCAACGTATGAGAGCTTCACCGTCTCTGCATCGCCAACCAGGAGCGAATCGACAGCTCCAGTAGCGCTGAGGGTAAGAGTACCCGCGAACTTGCCGCCGTCCAGCTTGGTTTCAACCAACGTCAGAGCAATACCCTGTGGGCTGGAATCTGACACTGCGCTCACAACAACTTCGTCCAGGGCCACGGGGGAGAGGTTCAGGTCAGCGTCGAAGAGCTGCACTTCGAGAACCTCTTCACAACGAGCCAGAGAAGGTGCGGCCTGCAGTAGTCCGCACCCCGGGACCAGAGTTTCCAGCGTAGTCACATAAGGTACTGCGTTGGCCGCTGAGACAGTGAGGACAGCCTCTCCGACCACCCCTGTCACGACCTCTAGCTGCACCTCTCCGTTGCCGTCGGTCTTGGCCACGACATTGCCTCCGCCAGGCAGGGAGAGAGCCACGGACGCACCAACTACCGGCAGGCCACCGCTAGTTACGACAACAGCAAAGGGGAAACTCCCCAGAGGGAGAATCGGCGGATGCATAACTGAGAGTATTTTGGGCTGAGAGGTTCGTACCTGCAACGAAGGATCGCCAAAAACGACGTATTGGTGACAAACCTCCTCGTGGCTACCACCCGGGACCGCCTCCATCATGTAGGAGCGTCCAGCCGCAGCCAGTGCAGACCAGTTATGGATGCCTTCGTCAAGAAGGCCCTTCGACATCCCCACCGCCATCTCTGCCGGCTCATCCCACGGCGTCAACATTGAAGATGAATAGATTGCAACCGCACCCCGGGGACCGGCCTCCTCCCCTACCTTCATCCAGACTTCGGCAAAGCAATCTCCGGCGGTACTGTCAAACTCACCGTTGGAACATGAAACGTCCACCACAAAGGGCAACTCGAATTGGTTTTGCAGCGCGGTAACCTCGAGGGCACCAAATGGTGGGTCAGTGGTGGACCAGGAGTGTCCACTGCCGTGCCCCAGGTAAGTCAGCCAGCCGCGTCCCTCCTCAATCTTGCCACTGATAGTGGAAGCCTTGTCTTGCCCGTTGGAGTGGTAGAGCTTGTCGGTAGGGGAGAAACCGTGGGCCGCCTGCATGTCGCAGATAATATCGGAGCGAACATCGTCATTTGACCCGCCGCTCCCCTCGCTCGACGATATGCAAATGGACCGAGGTATCCATTCCCCGTCCCCCGTATCAAGCAGGTCCCGTTCATACCAGATTGCTTTGCCCAGTTGCAAAAGGGCTTCGGCCTCTGTGTGTGCTGAAACCCTGCCGACCAGAACATCGGAAAAGAGATCGTCACCGTCAAGGGTCGAGAAGAGAAAATCCGACGCGCACCCATACGGACTCGGCACAAATGGCACTTTGCCGGCCCCATTGCCATCTCCCAACAGCAAAACATATGTCGGCGGAAGCAGCCAGTTGTCATAGGCCTCCTGCAAGGTCGCCTTTAGCGCCGTGTGGGTAGAACCCGCCTCTGACAGCGGCATGACAACAACCACGTAGCCCTTCGCTTCCTTCCAGGCGACAAACTCATCTACGCTTCCCAGGAGATCATCGTGGACAATCAGTAGTAACAACTCCTTCCCACCTTCATCCCGGTCAGGTCCCAGCAGATTGTGGAATCTGCTGCGCAAAAGCGCATCGAAGCTGGTGGAGAAGAGCCTATCGACAGACTTCCGCAACAGTGGCGAAGAGAGCGTTACGCGCATCTCCAAAGCAACTTCCAACTGCCGTTGGTCAGGTATGAAGCGAAAGGGACGTAACTCCAGGACAACGGCATTTCGGCCACGCAATCTGCCACTTTGGGTGAGCTCCACCGCAGAGCCCGGATAGGCCTCGCTACCATTGTAGAGAGCGGTGTCACACGTCAAACGGGTGACGCCGCCAGAGCAACGCTTCGGTTTCTCAACGAATGGAGCAGGGACAATTCCGCCAACCGCCACCGTCTCCCTCTCGACGGAGACGAGCTCCGCTCCCTCGTCGAGGAGCAGAGAGACGCCGAAGACGGGCAAAGCTGGCCGGCCACCTTCCCGCAACGAACTTGCGCCGGGGATTGACACCGATTCGAAACGTGTGCCATCGGGCAGCAGGGGCCCTCGGAAGAAGCGGTGAACGCGCAAGTGCACTGTCGTGAGTCCACCTACCTCTTCCACCTGAAGATTGTAGGGGTGGTCCATTCCAGGCCGCAGCTCCACCCAGCCTGAAATCTTGGCGGAGGTCGGAGAAGGGTCCGCAATGAGCAACAACGTGACCGTAGCGACCAGCCAGTGGCGAAAGTATCGATGGACCATCTGCTTATCTCCTGACGGGCGGTCCGCAGCGCAGCGCGCGCGAATTATATGTGATGCTCTCCCCGATAGTCAATTCCATCGAGCGTACGGCCTTCACCCACCACCTGCAATCGCCGAAAATCCTTTGACCCGAACTTGGAGAAGTGCTTTACTTCTTGCCAACAGAAACAGGGTATCGGAGGCGGTCATGAAGCATGAGATCCTTTATAAGCCTTCATTTGCGATGGTTAGATACGAGTTGAACCCTGGGGAATCGATCACCACGGAAGCGGGCTCCATGGTGGCCATGTCCCCAGACATGGGGATCAAGACCTCCATCGGAGGGACCCGCATGGGGTTCTTCGGCAAGGTGCTCAATTTCCTGCTCGCTCTGGTGAGGAAGTTCCTTGGCGGGGAGTCCATGTTCTTCAACACCTACACACCGGCAGGGCCTGGCAAGCTCTGGGTAGCGCCGGCCATGGTAGGTGACCTTGTGGACATGGAAATCACTCCAGGCAACCCCATGATAATCCAGCCGGGCTCCTACGTAGCCAACACTCCGGGAGTCGAACTCAAGACCCGATGGGGTGGTCTTCGCTCGATTCTCGGGAAAGAAGGGGCGTTCCTGCTTGAGGCCTCGGGCTCTGGAACCCTTTGGATAAATGCATACGGAGGGATCAAGGAAGTGCCCGTTGACGGCACTTTGGTGGTAGACACAGGCCACATGGTCGCCTTTGACGCATCAATCGATTACAAGCTGAGGATGGCAGGCAAGGGTCTGCTGACTGCGTTCAAATCTGGGGAGGGTCTCGTCTTTGAGTTTTCCGGCAAGGGACGCTTGCTCATTCAAAGCCGCAACGTCGACAGCCTGGTGTCCTGGGTGACACCAGCGCTGCCATAGGAGGTCCGCCAAATGGATATCCAATTGAACTATCGCCCAGCCTATTCAATGGCCACCGTGAAACTATCCCCGGGCGAGTCGATTCGCGCCGAAAGCGGTGCCATGGTGGGAATGTCTGAGTCCCTCCAAATGGAGACTTCAGCCCGAGCCAAGAAAGGCGGGCTGCTGAAAGGTCTGGCCAGGAAGATGCTTACAGGCGAGTCCTTCTTTCTGAATCTATTCAAGGCTGAGGCCGCCCCTGGTGAGGTCCACCTTTCACCTTCGAATGTAGGCGATCTGGTGGTGCACGAGAATAGCGGCGAATTGCTCATCCAGTCGACCTGCTACGTTGCCAGCCACCCAGAGGTCGACATTCAGACGAAGGTCGCCGGCTTCAAGAACTGGTTTGGCGGCAAGGGCTTCTTCATGCTCAAGGCCGTAGGGACGGGTCCAGTGCTGCTAGGTGGCTTCGACGCCATCGATGAAGTTGATATTGCCGAGGATTTCATCGTCGACACGGGGCATATTGTCGCCTTTGAGCCGACCCTCGACTTCAAAATCAAGCGTGTCGGTAGCTGGTTCTCCACTTTCTTTAGCGGGGAGGGATTCGTCTGCCACTTCACCGGTCGAGGAAAGCTGTGGATCCAGACTCGCAATCCGGCCGAGTTCGGGGGACTCGTCGGCCCAAAACTCCCCCCTCGATAAAGGAGACTTTGCATGGAATCCAAGATTGAATTGAGCCCTGAATACGGCTTATTGGAAGTCATCCTCGCTCCCGGGGAGAAGTTGGTCGCGGAAAGTGGCGCAATGGTGGCCATGGACAGCTCGGTCAAACTGACCTCTAAGGCCAGAGGGGGCGTTCTCAAAGGGCTAAAGAGAAAGATGCTGGGAGGAGAGAGTTTCTTCCAGTCCACCTACGAAGCAGAAGGTCAAGCAGGGAAGGTCCTCCTTGCACCCGGGGCGCCGGGGGACATCAAGCAGGTTGAGCTGGCCGCGGGTCAGGCACTGATGATCCAGTCTTCGTGTTACATGGCGAGTACACCGGACGTGCAACTCGACACCAAGTGGGGCGGTGCCAAGGGCTTCTTCTCTGGGACAGGGATGTTCCTGCTGAAGGCGACGGGGCCGGGGAGAGTATGGATTACGAGTTTTGGTGCCATGGCAGTTCAAGACGTCTCGGGCGGCTACACCGTAGACACGGGCCATATCGTGGCCTTTGACGAAACCCTTCAATACCACATAAGCAAAGTGGGCGGTTTGAAGGGACTGCTCTTCTCTGGGGAAGGCCTGGTAGCCAAATTCTCCGGCCACGGACAAATCCGTATGCAAACCCGCAATCCAGGCAGCTTCGCAGCCTTCCTCCACCCCTTCCGCCCCGTCGAGAAATCCAACTGATGGGAGTTGGGGCGAAGTGGCCCCCCTGAGGCGCAGCAATGGCAGACCACCTTCCCGTCCCCCCCGCTTCTATCCTGATCGTGGCAGCAGAGTGCAAGGGTCTGGCAAAAGTCGGAGGCCTGGCGGACGTCGTGCACGACCTCACCGCAGAATTGCGAAGGCAGGGGCAGAAGGTCCGTTTGCTTCTCCCTGGGTACGAGCTGATCTCCGCCTCTGGAGAGGACGTTCTTTCTACCAACATCGCCTTCGCCGGAGAGACCTATAGCGTGGTCGTGGAAACCGTCAGCCTCGGCGGATTCGAGGCAGACCTGATTCGCTGCCCAGAGTTCTTCGGCAGACATTACGAATCAGTCTATGTTGACAGTGCCGCCCGAGGGGGCGGACCATTCGAAGATGATGCTGCTCGGTTCGCCTTCTTCAGTACGGCCGTCGCTCACCTCCTGATTGCAGAGAATCGGTACCAGGGAATTGAGGTCCTCCACTGTCACGATTGGCACATGGGCACGCTGCTATTGCTGGCGAGGCTGTCTCAACGGTTTGAGGCACTTCGGCAACTGCCAATCCTCTTCACCATTCACAACCTCGACTACCAGGGGCAGCGACCGTTTTGCGCACCGACGGCCCCCAGAACTTCTTCTCTTGAGGGCTGGTTTCCCCAAGAATTCGGGGAGCTATCGCAACCTCACAATTTGAGCATGCTTAGGGACCCGGTGGCAGAGGGTTGTTACAACCCGATGCGCACCGCAATTGAACTGGCCGACTACGTCAACACCGTGAGTCCGAACTACGCAAGAGAGATCACCCTGCGCGATGATGCAGACCGCAGCTTCGTCGGGGGACGTGGCCTGGAGGGTCTGCTGTCCAATCGCGACCGCGACGGGACTCTGGTCGGTTTACTCAACGGGATCGACTATGAGGAATTCGATCCCCGGAGGCTAACCCCCCCGTTTTCCCCGGCGTCACCCGACTGGCAAGATAGCAAGGGCATGCACAAGGAGAAACTACGACGCTTGCTCGCTTCCCCACCGATGGCCGCGGCCCCCGACATTTCCGGGGGCCTCCTGGAACTGAGGAGCGGCAAACAGTTCGCAAAACTCCCTTTGGTGGTTGCAGTAACCCGTCTGGCAGGACAGAAGGTGAGCCTCCTGTTTGAAAAGACTGACCGTGGTTGCGCGCTGGACTCCCTTGCCGCCCTCTCAGCAAATTTCGTCATCCTGGGTACCGGTGAGTATGGCTCTCGCCTCCATGATGCTCTTGAGGGGAGGTCGGGAAACATTCTGCATATTGGTCGCTTCGACCAAGGGCTTGCGGACCTGGTATACGCTGCGGGAGACTACTTCCTCATGCCCTCAGACTTTGAACCATGCGGAATCAGTCAGATGATCGCGATGCGGTATGGGACTCTACCCATTGTCACACCCGTCGGCGGGCTCGCCGATACGGTTGAGGATGGCATAAATGGTTACCATGTTTCCATTCGCGGAGGTCGGCGGGAAGTTGCCAGGACACTCGTCGAAACTGTTGCCACTGCCGTGGCCAACTACGGCGAGCAAGCAGCCCGATACAAAGCGATGCAACTAGCCGCCATGAATGCCAGATTCACGTGGGACGATTCGGCAGCGGAGTATACGAAGCTTTATGAGAAGCTCAAGCGAGGTCCTTGTACATCACCTCGGCAATCCGGTATGAAGACTTCTCAAGACTGATCATCGCCTCTTTCAACTTCGCATCATCGTCGGACTCGATTGCGTCACGACAACGCTCCATGTCGGCTTCAATCTGCTCCCGCTCGTCCTGAGTCAAGTAGCTCTGGAATTCAGCCAGTGAACGTTCCGTCGTGTAGAGGAGTCCCTCGACCTTGTTCTTCAATTCAGCCACATCACGTTGCTTCAAGTCAGTCTGGCGGTACTCGTCGGCCTCACCAATAATCTTCTCGATTTCCGATTCCGAAAGTCCGGTGGAAGGACGAACCCGAATCGACTGCTCAATCCCGGTGGCCATATCTCGCGCACGCACGGAGAGGATTCCGTTCACGTCCACCTCGAAGTTAACTTCAATCTTTGGGATACCTCGTCTTGCAGGCGGAATACCGACAAGCTCGAATCGTGCGAGCGATTTGTTGTCCCGAGCCATTGGGCGCTCACCTTGGAGCACATGAATATTGACCACCGATTGGTAATCCTCAGCCGTGGTGAACACTTCGGTGCAGGAGGTCGGGATGGTGCGGTTACGTTCAATGAGCTTGGTGAACACACCACCCTTGGTCTCAATACCCAGGGAGAGTGGAATGACGTCCAACAAGAGAACGTCCTCAACTTCTCCGCTGAGAATACCGGCCTGAATCGCTGCCCCAACTGCCACCGCTTCGTCTGGATTCACGCCACGATTAGGTGTGCGTTTGAAGAACTTGGCTGCCTTGGCGCGAACGAGGGGCATCTTCGTCATCCCGCCCACCAGCAGCACTTCGTTAATCTCCTCAACGGTAATCCCGGCGTCTTCCAGCACTTTCTGACAGTGCCACACCGTCTTTTCGATAAGGTCACCGACGAGACTCTCAAGTTCTGGACGGGTCATTACCCGCTTGATGTGGCGAGGACCCTTTTCGTCAGCGTAGATGAAGGGGAGGTTGATTTCGGTTTCCTCTGACACCGAAAGTTCCACCTTCGCCTTCTCGGAAGCCTCTCTGATTCGCTGAAAAGCGACAAAGTCCCCGCGGATATCCACTCCCTCACGCTCCTGAAAGTCGTCCAGCAGCATGGTAGATATGCGCATGTCGATGTCTTCGCCACCCAGGAACGTATCGCCGTGAGTCGCCTTCACTTGGAAGACACCCTGACCCACTTCGAGAATTGAAATATCAAAGGTACCGCCGCCAAGGTCGAAAACCGCGATGAGGCCACTGGCTTCTTTGGTAAGTCCGTAGGCAAGAGCAGCGGCAGTGGGCTCGTTGATAATTCTGAGGACCTCGAGGCCGGCAATTCGCCCCGCATCTCGGGTAGCCTGACGTTGGGCGTCGTTGAAATACGCAGGAACCGTTACCACCGCCTGAGTAACCTCGGTACCCAGGTACTCTTCTGAGTATTGCTTGAGGGACCCCAGTACAAAAGCCGACATCTCCTGAGGAGAATAGAGACGGTCCGCCACCTCCACGTGGGCGTCGCCGTTCCCGGCGGGGGCGATACGAAATGGTGAGAGCTGCTTCATGCGCTCGACCTCGGGGGTGTCATATTTCCGCCCCATGAGTCGCTTAACCGCATAGACCGTATTCTCTGGATTGGCCACTGCCTGACGCCGCGCAGCCTGCCCAACCAGGCGCCCCTCCTCAGAGAACGCCACGACAGAGGGAGTGGTTCGTCCACCCTCCTGGTTGGATATTACCGTCGGTGCCCCGCCTTCCATGGTTGCCACACATGAGAAGGTGGTGCCGAGGTCAATTCCTATTGCCTTGCCCATTAGCTACTCCTATCTGCCGACGTCATTTCGCCGCCCTCGCTCCCCAACCCCCGGTCATCGTACGAGTAGTAGTTGTAGTACGCGTACGTCTTCGACCGGTAATAGTAGTACCGATACGAATGCTTTTCGACGTCAAACCCGTTGAGGACGACGCCAACATCCTCATCCAATAGAGGATACAACATCCCACGTGCTTCCCTCAAGCCTTCCTTTGTAGTTCTCCCTGCGCGCGCAACCAAAACCAACACATCAACGAGTGCGCAGACTATTTTGGCATCGGCCACGGCAAGCAGCGGAGGCGAATCGAACAGTATTGTATCATAATCTTCGCCGAGGTCGTCAATCATCTCTCCAAACCTCGGTGACTCCAACAGTTCCAACGGATTTGGGGAGAGCGAACCACAGGTCAGTACGTCTAGATTCTCAACTGGAGTTCGACGAGTATACTTCGTGATTGGGGTTGTCCCCATGAAATACTCTGTAATCCCTGGCCGTCGCGGAATACCAAAGAGCCGATGAACCCGTGGCCGACGCATATCGGTGTCGACCACCAGAGTCCGTGACCCGGCCAGAGCGGCAACGGCAGCCAGATTACAACCAACCGTGGTCTTCCCTTCCTTAGGACCTGGGCTGGTGACCAGCAAACGACGAGGGCGCGGCCGCCCCCCAGAGAAAAAGAGATTCGTCTTGATCGTTCTAAAATGCTCAGCCACGGATGACTTCGGCATATGATGAACGAAAAGCTCGGGACAATCGTGTGAAGTGCCGGGCTCCGGTCGTTCAGCGTCTTCTACCATGGGTACCAAACCAAGAAAATCGACTCGCCCCACGGCCTCAATGTCCTCTCTGGTCTTCAGCGAACTATCCAGGGACTCAACGAAGTAGGCCGCGCCAACTCCCAGTGCAATCCCCAGGACCAGCCCCACCAATACATTCATCTTCTTGTTGGGACGCACCGGTTTATCGGGCATGGAAGCGTAGTCCTGGACCCTGATGTTGTTGGTTTCAACCTGAGAACTCAGCGTGGTCTCACCGTAACGCGCCTTCACGTCGAGATAGACGGTTTCTGCCTCGGTCATACGCTTCATCAGGGGAACGTAGTCGGTTTCCAATTTGGCCAACTCGGCCTCTTCCTCGAGGGCCGCTTCCAGTTGCGAGAGTAGGCTCTCCTCCATCTCCTGCGCCTTGGCTAGCTTGTTTTGTGCAATCTGCAACTTCTCTTGCAGTCCGATCAACTCTGCTTCCAGCAAGATCCTGGCCTCGCTCTGCAAGGCCTTGCGCACTAGAGAGCGCTGGCCGTAGGCCGCCTGCATCACCGGGTGCTTGGGGCCGTAGCGGGCCGTTGTCTCTCTCACCTTGGTATCGAGGTCAACGAGCCTCACCTTCAGCGAGATGATATTGGAACTCTGGACCAACAGAGGATGAGAGGCGCCGGCCAGGTCCTTGACGGTAAGCAACTCTTCGAGCCGTGCAATACTGGCCGCCAGCTCCTGACGGCCCCGACTCGCTCTTTCATTGGCAAGATGAATGGTCGCAGAAACGAACTTCTCGTTAAGCATGCGCAACTTCTCCTGCACCTGCTCCTTTCGGCTGGTAAGACTTGACATCGAGTGTCTACGCTCAAATTCAAGCACCCTCGTCTCGGCAGCTTCCTTGGCCTGCCGAAGCTGGACGGTCATGGAGCGAAGTTCACTGATTGCTTCCGAAACTACCCGCTTCTTATACTCGAGGTTCTCGTCCTTGAACTCAGTGACCAATACATTGGCAATCTCCTGGGCCATCCGCGGGTCGCTGTGCTCCACGCTCACCAGCACGAACTGACTATCAGGCCGGGGCTCGACCCTGATGCTCTGGCGAAGCCTCTCAACGGCATCGAGCTTCGCCATCTGTCGCCGCATCTCTTCCGGGCTGAGTGGGGGCTGCCTACGGTCCAAACCGAGAAAATGTGGGTCCAATCCAAGCGCCAGTTTATCGACCACCCGTTTCACAAGCCGGCGACTTTGCAGAATCTCGTATTGAGTCTGCATATACTCTTTCATGCTCCAGTAATCGGACGAGCCGAGTTCCATGACCTCCTGAACTCGAGAGAGCACCGTGGGACTTCGGCGCTCAATGATAACCGTTGCCGTTGCCCTGTAGACGGGCGTCTGGCGCGTGGCAAAGAGAACTGAGAGGGCGACCGCTACAACAACTATCGCGATGGCAAACCACTTCCGCTTCTCGAGGATCCCGAGAAAGAGCCGCAGGTTGGCCGTGATTTCGCTACGTTTGTCCGTCTCTTCCATACACTCTTCAGCTCGGTCGCCCGTTCCGGAGTCTATCCTACCTCAAACCATCGAAACAGCAACCGTCTTCACGCATATTTGGCCTACCATCCATGCGAAATCGTTACAGTACCGTCTCCGGCACGTAGACGATATCCTCTGGCTGCAGCGCAAAGTTGGGTGCGAGTCCCTCACTGATACGATCTACGGGCACTCGAATCCGCTGCTCGACGGTTCCCTCTGCCCTGGTGACAATCACGCTGTTCTTGCGTGCCATGTTGGTGAACCCGCCCGCCAATGTAATGGCCTGGATGATGTTCATCTTCCCCTCGAAGGGAAAAGTACCAGGCTTGTTTACTTGCCCAAGCACGAAGATCTTCTTTGAATTGTACTGAACGATTCGCACGGTAACGTAGGGTTCACGAAGATAGCCGTCACGAAGCTGGTCTTGCAGTAACGTGGCCACCTCGGAAGGCGACAGATTCTGCACCGCAGTCTGGCCTAGCAATGGGAAGTGGATCGTGCCTTCGGACGAAACACGAAACTCTCCCGACAAGTCCTTCTCCCCATAGACCCGCGCTTCGAAGATATCTCCAGGACCAAGGGTAATGGAGTTTCGCAACGTTTTGGTATCGATAGGGATATTGATGTAGCCGTCACCGACGGGGGGGGGGCAACCGGGCAAGAGGGCACAGAAGATGACCAGAAATGAAATTGAGATGTGGCGCATATTCGTCAATTAGTAGCGGAGCACCAGGTTGGCGAATACGACGTGGCGTTTGTATCCAGTATAGTCAAAGACGGCCCCATCACTGGTGCATCCCTTATCCAGACAGGTCCCGAACACCGCGTCCCGAGTCTGAAGTGGCTCGCCATTGATTTCAAGCTCATAGCTGGCATTGAACGCTAAGAAGCGCGTTATGTCGAACTTTGCCTGGAGCTTCGCATGCAATATGGCGTCCTGGCGCTCAAATCTTCGAGTCAGTCCCGTCAAGCTTGACGGCGGTGGTGACTCTCCTGAACCATATAGAAACGCATGCGGGATTTCGGAGTATAGCCGATAGATAAATGCCACGTCCGCTTCAAGATCGACCCGCCCCGCAATCCGCTGGAGCAGATTCAAATTGACCCTGTGATACTCTGTGTAATTGCTGAAAAGACTGTCGGCAAAGTCGTACCGATATCCACCCTGCACAATGGTGTTCGGCGAGACCTTGAAAGAGAGGCGAGCCTCTCCGACAACCATATTGAAGGAGTCGTTTTCGTTGGGATTGACTGCGGCCCCCTCTGCAACCGCCCGCTTCTCGTGGAAGGAGTTGCCGTATCCGAGCAACAACAGTAGCGAGAGCTTCTTGGTAATGAAACCGTTGATACCAGCCCGCACTCTCAAGGGTGCGCTATCCGTGAGTTCGCCGTACCTTCCCTGGCCATCGGCCAGATAGTTCCGCTGCTGCCAGTCAGCATCCAGAACAAACGCGGTGAAGGGGAAAAACTTCCATGTCCCTGAGACGCTGACATCGTGAACCAACAGGTCTCCCCAATCGGCATCGACGTCGGTGAAGAAGTCGGAAGCAAAGTTGTAGAGAGCTTTCAATTCCAGGGCACCGCCACCGGGCTTGAAAAGGAGTCCTCCTCCAACCCGATTTACGTTGCGGTTGAAGTTGCGAGTCGACTCGTAATTTCGCCGCTCCAACGCTCGCCGGAATTTATCCTGCAGAATCAGGCTCACCGGAGATTGTTGAAAGAAGACCGCCCGAGCGCTAACCTTGCCTCCCAGATTGCTCTGATCAGCCACGTGCTCGTTGTCACTCAGATACTGGTCCCAGCTAGCCTCGGCCCCCAAATCAATCTTGACGTTCTTGCCATTCTTGTTGGAGATGTCAAAACCCGGCGCAATCTGTAGGAACTGCGACCCGACAGGCTGCTCCCAGGAAGTATCGTCGCTATTGAAGACGTTGCTATTGTAGCCGTAGCCAAATCGGAGGTGAGGCAAAATCTTGAAGGTACCAGCGTTCAGGCCAAGTTCCCGGTCCATCGAGCCGAGCTTCAGCGAACCGGTCCCACGCATGCCCAGCGCCATTGCGTCGACACCAACACCAGTCAACGAGAGGCAAAACAGCAAAACTATAGCTAATCTCCGGCTCAATCGCTCCACCCGCGGCTCATTCAGATATTCAGTCTTGGTTTTTATCACACGTAGAGGCTATGTCAAGCAAAAACGATGAAGCAGTATTTGCTCTCAAGGACCTACTGATAGGGACTCGCGTTGGGAGGCGATTCCACAAAAACCGCCTCCGACTCAAGTCCTTCAAGAGGGTCCTGCGAAGGCAGGTCAGCATCAACGATCCGTTCAATTACCGGTTTGCCCTCCACGACTCCTTCGTCGGACGGCCCACCGCAACTTCGCAGACGAGCATCAAGGTCATCTACCTTCTTCATCGCAATCTTGATCTTGGCATAGCTGGCGTTGGCGGCCTTCTTGTTCCTTTCCTTGGCTTCAGCCTGCAGGTCATAGAGATAACCTTCGGCCAATTTCAATACACCCTTGAGCGCAATGAGCGCTTCGTTCACGCAGTCGAGACGCCCCATCGCCCGGTCAGTGCGAGCCTGCCGCAAAGCGGCCTCCGCCTTGTCCCGTCGATTGCGCATATCCTCGATGGCCTTCTCGGCCTTGCTCTTTACCTCATCGAGGGGCAATTCACCCGCTCCTGGGGCAGCCGCGGCGACACCTATATTGGCAACCAGCAAGACCACTAATAGTGGGATACTAAATAGTCTCATGCTCTCTCCTCAAAACGGGCGGTCCAATAGCTCAACGTCTATGGTAAGTGAAGTGCCCTCGGTTTTCAAGTTGCGACCGACTTTTGCTATTCATTAGGTAAGAGTGCTGCCGGACTAGAGTGCTCTGAAAACAAACGGGATCTTGAACTCAACTGGTTTGCCTTCCGGTTTCGGGAAGGGCCACTGTCGGATCTTCCCAACGATGCATTTCCCCAGCCGAGGGTCACCCGTGGCATCTTTGACGACACGCGCGGTGGCTCTTCCGGAAAGGTCAATCTTAATCTGCAGGACCAACTTACCCTTCACGTTGGGATTCTTACGGGCCACCGACACATAGCACTTCTGGAGCGCGCTGGACCGAGCACGAAGGTGCCTGTTGATGGCGCTCCGATTGACTTTGCCACCGGAGACACCCTGCATTCCGGACATATTCAGCTTGTAGCGCTTCTCTTTGACCTTCTTCTTCTCGGTAGCTGGCAGCTTCTTCTTCGAGCCTTCAATCCCACTTACCTTCGTGGGGCCCTTATCGGGGCCAATGTCGTCAGGCTTGAAGGCAGCCAGGTCAGGGCCACCAGGACCGGGGCCACCGGGAATGCCTGCCAGCGCACCGCCTGGCCCGCCGACGACGTCGGCAATGCCGCCGTCCTCGCCATCCAGCCACTCACTGCCGGCACCACCCCCGACCACCAGGTCGCCACCGAACCCGTTTCCACTCTTCACCCGTGCCAGACCGCCCGAAAGGCTGTCCCCAAACCCCCCATCGCCAGCTCCCCAGTCGGAGCCTACCATACCGACGACGGTCTTCTTTGTGACCAGACTCTTGGCACGCTCGGCACGGTCGGCATCGGACATGCCAGAAGGCCGCGGCGGAGGCTCAGCAAAGCTATCCTTCACTCGATCGGCGACGTCGGAAGTATCAATGCTGTCGGTAGCGTCAGCCAGGTCCCCAAGGTCATCAAGACTGGCGTCTTCTCCCAAGGAATCGTCCGGCACCTCTCCTTCGGAGACCGCAGTCTCCATTTCTGAGGGTTCCTTAGGCTTGTTCTCATCTTCGCCCAGGTCTTCCTTAATGCCCTTATCTTCGTCCGCCTTGGCGTCGCCCTTCTCTTCCTTCTTTTCCTCGTCCTTGGCCTTGGAAGCCTTTACCAGGGTCTGGAAGATCGAGGATTTCGCCTTCTTGGTTGGCGCGAGGTAACGTCCGGTGTACCTCCACCAGAAATCAGAGTAGCCACCGCTCCCGCCGAGCAAGAAGAGCGACAGAAGGAAGGTGGCCATCAGCGCCCTGTCGATGTTCCGCCACCAGGCACCCTTGGCTTCTGCCGGAAGTTGCAGCTTCGCCACTTCCGGCGGAGGTGTCACAAACTGGAAGAGGAGCGTAACGTCCCCGAGCACTATCTTGCCGCGGGATTCCTCTGACAGCGTGAACCGGAATTTTGCGTCCTTTCGTTGGGCCAAGCGTCGCTTGGCAATGGTTTTCAAGTCCACAATTTCGTCGCCAACGAGAATCTTGCCCAACATGCCCTTCTCGAAACAAAGGACGTACTTGCCGCCCTTGACATCGATGAGGGTGTAGGCAATTGGAACTCGCGGCGATGGAATCATGAACTTGTTCTTGGGGGCCTGTCCAATAGTGATCGCCTCCTTATGACGCAGAAGGCGCTCCTCAATGATGCGTCCCCCTTGGACGATCCCCACGCGAAGAATCTTGCTTTGTTTCTTGTCCTTAGCCATCAGCAACGTACCATTTCCGTGCGTCGTCCCCGTTTTTGCATGCTCGGCAGTAGCTCCAAACTTCCTTGCAACGGTCTAACTGACGAACGCTAAAGCAAATATCAAGCGCTGAGTTCCTTGCAAAAACGTACCGGGCGCTCAAACCGCAAGCGGCCTGAAATGCCCTACCGCTACACTCCTACTTGCCACCAGTCTTCATGATAGCGAAGCGGAACTGCGACAAGCCACCCTTCCCACGAACACCAACCTTGCCGGCGGTATAAATGACCTCCATTAGCAACCGAAAAGGAATCTCCTTGTCAGCCACCAGGGTCACAATGCCCTTAAACTTCCTCTGCAAAGCCTCGTTCTCCTGGATCTGCTGCTTCACCAGGCGATCGAGTTCCTTCCGCAGCGGCTCAATAATCAAACTATTGGGGTCAGACTTTTCTTTATCCTGCTTGTCGACCTCAAATTTGATCTCTTTGTGACAGATGTCGTCCATCGGATTTGCTTCGCACTTATTAAGCTTTTCAAAATCCGGTTCCGTACACTCACCACCATCGATGGTGCAGTTGACAGCCACAATCGCCTTGTTGTCCAAGACTATGTGGGCTCGAGTGATAATGATCGGAATCGAATCGTCCTTTGGCGTCACATCGGCCGTAGAGTTGGCCAACTGCAAGTGCAGTCCCTGCGTGACGTTAAGGGGATCCGAAGTGGCCGAAATAATGAGGAAGACCAGGAGAATGGTCATGATGTCCATGAGGGAGGTAATGGTCAATCCGACCTTTTCCTCACCCAACCGCGCTTTGCGACGCGCGATGGCTTCCGCCTTCTTCCGTTCTTCCCACTCCAGGTCTGCCGCACCACCAGTTGCCTGGTTCAGCTCGGGAAGACCCTGCTCATCTTTGTTCGCCATCGAAATCCTCCTACTTCGGAGTCAGGATCGTCTATTTTGCCTATAACATCACGAACACGATCTTTGGAAACATCTCCGCAGCAGTCGTGATTTCGTTTCCATCGGCATCAGTGGTCTTCAAGCGTAGCGGCTTCCCACGCTCGAACTCGCAATGATTGCCGAACGAGTCTTTGTCCAATCGCGCCCGCACCGCATCAATGGTCCGTGCCATGACCTTCCACTGCACCATGTCTTCGGCACCAATATTAATGCTGTCAACCTCCTTGAAGTCGTCGCTCGCTTTTAGCTTCGCTACTTCCTTGTAGAGGCCGGCGTAATCGTAATCCTCGAATTCAGTCCCAGTACATTCGTCGCAGGATTGCGCAGGATCGCAGATACGACGCTTCTGCTTCTTGAGCGCAATCTCCTTGGCTTCCTTGCCACCACCCTGAATCTTGATGATGTGCTTGTCCTTGCTGACGAGCACTGCCAGGTTCAGTACTTTGGATTTCGAACTCGAACTGGGTCCGCCGAATTTCGGCAACGAAATCTCCTGAACCTTCACTTCATACATAACGAAGCTGTAAATCAGCATCGGAATAAGGATGCACATAATACTCATGATCGGGATAAGGTCGGGATCCCCGATACCCTCGTCCCCTACATGGCCACGTCCAGAAGGTCTTGCCATGGTCTACTCCTCTTCGGGTTCTCCCAAGCCGGCGTTACCACCCGCCCGGGGCAATGCGCAGAGCCAGTCCAACCGGCCCCGTTGTCTCAACAACCAATCGACATCGAGTGCAGCGGTCGCCAGAACGTAATCCCTAGCGCTCGCCTTCGGCTTCGCCGCCGCCCTTCAAGCGGTAGCTAAGCAGATTCTCAAGCTTGACCGAGTACTGATCAATTTCGTCAATGATCTTCTTGGTGACGTTAGCGAGAAAAACGTATGCGAAGAGGCACGGAATCGCCACGATGAGGCCTGCAGCGGTGGTATTCATTGCCAATGCAATGTTCCGACCCAATGCTTCCTGCCGCTTGTCAGCGGATACCGTAGCGAGGTCCTGGAACGCACCAATCAGACCGACAACCGTACCCAACAAACCGAGCATGGTCGCGATATTGCCGATGGCCTGCAGGGTGGAGGTACGCTTCTGCACCAGCGGGATGACATCGAGCGTCGCTTCTTCCAGCGCGTTGTGGATCTCCCGTTCGCCCTTATTGGCGCGGGTCAGACCAGCCTTCACGACGCGGGCCAAAGCAGCATTGGGAGCCGCGTTGCACAACTTAATGGCGCGGTCAATGTTGTTCCCCATGACCAACTTCTGTACCTGAGCCATAAACGCACGGGCATTGATGTTGTAACGGAAGAAGAGAAAAATGAAGCGCTCGATGATTATACCGAGAGCGATGATGGCCGTGAGCAGAATGGCGTGCATCCAAGGAAAACCTTCTGCGAATGACCGTGCGATGTAATCCATTGTTGTTCCTCCTTCTAAGAACCCAGCTTCGTTACGGTTTCACACTTCTCAAAATGGCGATTGCTTTGCCGACTCAATAATCTTGTCAGTAAAACTCTTCTCGTACCCGATAGCCTTATACTTCGTATCCAGACGCCGCGAAAATATCAGCGCCTCAGGCTTGGGAATCTTCACTACAATTTCAATTACTCCAGAGTCTTCTTCTTCTTCGCTACGCTCCGCAACCATCTTCGACTTCTCGGAGCGTCGCTTTGCGCCGGGCTTCTCCTGACAGGTCCCCCCGGCGGCCATTCCGAATATAACGGAAGACATAATACCAAATCGCAGGAACCAGTCAAACACTTTTCGTCCCCTCATAACGGGCCTCATATATGCTCAATTCGTGGGCCACTACGCCGGCCTTCCCGGCGCCTTGCAGATCTCACCGGACACCTCCAGTAACGGGAGGTTCCCTATTCATCCGGAACCACCGGCGGTTCAACCTCAACCGGCGGTGTCTCCGATTCTAAAGGCAACGGCACGGGTTCCTCTGCGGGCACGTCGCTAATCTCAGGCTCGACGGGCTCGGTGGAGTACTCCACCGGGGCCTCCATCGGGGCCGTCTCCGTCCCTTCAGGCTCTTCCGGAAAAGCCCCGTCGGGCTGCGTCGAATCCTCCACCGGAAGCTCATCTGCAGGTGGAGTCTCCTCTGGCGCAATCTCCTCGGGAGATGGTACCAATTCGGGTGGCGGCTCAGCGAAGGCCTCATCAACCATCCCCATGAAATCAACCGTCCCCGTCTCCAGCTCATCGATTCCATACTGAATATCGTCAGGCAGACTGTTCTCAACTGCGCTACGGAGATCCGATATCTGATACGAAATCATATCGTCGTATTCCGAAATCAGACCCTCAAACAGACTCACCTTGTCAACGTTGCCAGCCTGCTGCCAGGCATCACGCGCTTTCACGAGCTTCGCCCTCAAATCGTCCCAAACCTGGGCAACAGCAAGGCCTTTGGGGCCGATCTCTTTCATTCGCTCTTCGGCTTCCGCCGCGAGGCGGACTTCCTCTGCCGCCGCCGCCTTGACCTGGTCCGCCATCTCGACGGCCTCTTTGATATACCCGTCCACCGGATCGTCGGCCCCAAGCTCATTGCCTCGGGCCTCCTTGTATTGCCGCAAGAAATCTGCAGCCTTTAGGAAACGCTCCTGCCTACCGAGGCTACCAAATTCGTTTTCCCAGTACATCAGACCACGATTGTAGTAAGCCGGTGCGTAGGTTGGAAATTCGTTAGCCAATGCTTCAAAAACCCGATCCGCCTCTTCGTATCGTTGCAAACCCCGCAACGAGTTGGCCCAGTTCAACCTGGCCTCCTTGAACTTCGGCGAGGCCTTGACGGCAGCGGCAAACCGTTCTTCAGCCAACTCCCAATTTCGTGTCTCATAGAAAATCAGCCCGACATTGTTAAGCACTTCAGGCATGTCGGGCCGAACTTCGAGAACTCGTGCGTAGAGCGCCAGAACTTTCTCTCGGCTACGGCCAGCCCGGTGGCCGATGCGAGCCAGATAGTAGAGAATCTCGGCATCCCCTTTGGCGAGTTCAAGGGCCCGCAAGAAGACGAATTTGGCGGTCTTCTCTTTGCCCATGTAGTAATAGGCTCGAGCAAGATTCTTCATCACCGAAACATTTACTTCATCCTGCTTCAGCAGTTCCCGGGCCTTATCGATCGCCCGCAGGTACTCCTTTCGCTCGATAAGCACATCAAGGGCCAGATTTTGGATGTTCACATCCTTAGGGGCCCTCGTCGCCGCATTCTCGGCAAAGAGTTCAGCATCGGAGATCCGCCCCGACTTGGACAGCAGTGAAATCGCCAAACGAGCCGCAACTGCATCCTGCGGATTCAATTCGAAAGCCTGCTGTGCCGACTCAATAGCCTCATCGGCTTTGCCTAGACGGACCTTCACCAGCGCTAGATCATGGTGGGCTTGGGAGGCCGTTGGCGACTGCTGCAGGAGGGCATCAAGCTGGCTCTCGGCGCCTTCCCAGTCGGACTCAGCGATGGCCGTCCGATAGGAGTCATCTACCACCCCTGCGTCAACTGGCACGACAGGAGCCACCGGCTCCGCTTCGATCTCAGCAACAACTCCAGCGCCGTCGGCAGGCAACTCCTCGCCTTCGGGAGCCTCCCCTCCGGGTAGCGATTCTCCGTCGGCAGGCTGACCCTCAGGGAGAATCTCATCAGCAGGAACGGCCTCTTGTTCCTCAGGGGCTGTGGGTCCAACAGTTGCACAGCCCAGGATCAGGGCCAAGGAGGCAACCAACAAAAGACTTAGATAGCGATGCTTAACCATTGCCTCCTCGCTACTGCACAAACGGGAAGTGCGACAGCGGTTTGTCCGCTTCGAACTTCTTCTCGGCGCGATAGAGCGGGTATTTCTCCCGGTCCTCAGCATACTTGTTGAGCTCTTCCAGGATCTTCACCGTCCACTCATTGTACACGCCTGTCTTCTTCGATACCTCGACACCGTCCCGCCAAAGTGCGCGGGCCTTGTCTTCAAACCTCGCCTTCAAGTCGCCAATCTGGATTGAATATGTGAACTTGAAATCTTCATCTTGCGGCAGGTCTGGTGGATAGGGTGCGTTGGCCAATGAGTCAGAAAGATCCTTCCAAAGCAACCCCACCTTGTAGACTGCAGCGATGAGCCATTCATTGGACTGATAGTCGGCGATAGTCCCGTAGGTCGCCTCCAGTTCCATCAGCTTCTCACGCTTCTTTTCCATCGCGGCGCGCTGCTTCTTGCTCTTACCCACCAGCTTGATGGCGGCATACTCGCTGAAGCGGCTTTCGGCGAGCCGGTATTGCGCCTCGGCGCAAAGATTAGCGGCGCGACTGCCTGGCTCCAGATTGTTGCTTTCATAGAGCTTGACAACCCGCCGGTAGAGCTTCTGTGCATCCCTTTTCGAGCCTCGCTCCTCCGCCATGCGCCCGAGCTTCAGGGTGGCGGTCATGGTCTGCCTGATAAGCTTAGCATCCCTTCCGTACTTCTTAATGAAACTCTCTGCTGCCCGGCGAGAACCATCCGAGTCACCGCCCTTGTCATAGAGTGAAATCAGAGAGTAGGCCATCTTCCCCGCTAGTTTATCCCCTCGGTACTTCCGGAGAATCCCTTCCACCATCTCCGCGGCCTTGAGGTACTGCTGGTCGTTTTCATAGAGCAGCGCCGTCTTCAGCAAAGCACCCTTTACGTCCTTGCTCTCGGGATAGTCCGAAGCGAGCTTCTGGTAGGTACGAACAGCGCTGTTGAAGTTGAAGAATTTCTCGTAGTTCTCTGCGAGGAGTTTCACCGCATTTTCGCGATAGTCAGACTTCTCAAAACGCTCTTCGTCCACCAACCTCTTGTAGACCTGGGCAGCCTTCTCGAAGAGCTTCACTTCTTCAAATGACCGACCCGCCTCAAGGAGGGCTACATCAGCCTTGTCGAAGGTGGGATTCTCATCCACAATCTTCTCCAGCTCCCAGGCAGCCTTCGAGTAGAGTTCTCGAGCTTCAACAACCTGCTCAGCATCCTTGGCTTCCTTGGCTTGCCCCAGCAAAGCTCCAGCACGCTGGAAACGGGCCTTCAGCCGGGCATCCTTAATGGAGAGGAGAATCGCGTCGACAGTCTCTTCCTCGCCCTTGACCTCGTCCTTCATCTGGAGTGAAACCCGTTCAAGGTTGTCGAGATCATTCTCGAAGCGATAGGTTCGAGCCAGATCAGTGTAGCAGTAAACGGAGAGCAATTCGTTGTCGCCGTATTCCTCCAATACCTTAGTATAGTGCTCGCGTGCCTTGTCAAAGTGGCCGTACCGGAAGTAGATCTTGCCGATTCTAAAGGCGAGCAGACCGTTATATTCCCGGTTATCTTTGCCGGGGAACTTAAACGCGATGTACTTCTTGGCTTCATCGATCCAGCGCAAGACGGGGTCAGGAATCTCCTTGCCAGTAACTTTCCGCGGAGCGGTAGGGTCTTTGGAGTCACTAATCTGAATATCTGCCAGCGTAGAGCCATCCGACGCGTCAAAGAGCTTCTCGGGAATGGCTGGATCTTCCGGGTCCTGTTGTGCAGCCAGGGCTTGGATTATCTGCGCGCGAGCTTCCAGCACCGAGTTGGCCGCCTCTTCAACGTACGTATTATCCTTATGCTTGTGGTCCCGGAGCTTCGCATACAACTCTGCGGCTTTGTCGAAGTGACCCAGGCCGAACATCTCGACATTTGCGTATCGGTCAAGCATATCGAGGAACTTGGGAGAGCGCGGGAACTGGTCGAGGAAGTCAGAGTAGGCGTCGGCAGCTCGCTCGTAGTATTCCATAGCAGCTTGCTCGCCGAGCTCTTCTTTGACCTCCTGTGCGCGTTGGTGCAGAAGCTGGGCGCGGTCCAGGAGGTTTGCTGACAGTTTCGAAGCAGCCAGTTCCAGAGCCTTTGCATTGTAACGGTGCAACTCTGCCCACTTCGTGTCTTTGCCATAGAGCTGTGCCATGCGCTTGCGCTCAAGCATTGCCTGCTCAGCGAAGAGGGCGCGGTCGGCATCAGTCAACTCCGGGTGAGTTGATCGGCTAAGCTCATAGTAAGCATAGACCATTCGGTCATGCACTTCAGGTGCGTTGGGATCGAGGGGATCACGCTTGAGGTATTCTTTGAAAGCCGTGACGGCGTGGCGGTAATGTTCCACATCCTGGAGGTCATAGAGCAGATTTGCGTATGCTAGAATGATCTCTTTTTCGTATGGGACGCCACGGGACACATAGCGTAGGGCCCTTTCCGGTCCGTAGTCTGCGTCGGCCAGGTCATCACCATCCCAGTCCGCATCGACAAACGAGTTGGCAATGCTCTCAACAGCCTCCTGGCGCAAGGCCAGCCGCTGCTTCTTCTTGCCCTTGGTTTCTTCGCCGTAGTCCAGCAGCAGGAGAAAGGAGCTAATGGCCTGCTCGTACTTAAACTCCTCGAATGAGGCCCAGCCCAACCGGTAGAGGGCATCCTCATACGAATCGTTGTTCTCCTTCACGGATGCTACCACCTTGTAGGCGGCAACGGCTTTCCGATAGTTGGACAGGTCGTAGTGGTTGTGGCCAAGAAGCATCCACGCCCCGAGCCGGTAGAAGCTCTTATCATAAGTCGCCGTCATTTCGGCCAACACTTCGGACGACCCATCCAGGTCTTCGGAGAGCCTGAGGTAGTACCCGAGCAGGTACATCACCATGTCCCGATAGCGATAATCCTTGAATTCGTCCACGACGCGGCGATACATGGCCAGCGACCTTGAGTAGTCCGCATCGGCCTCGTTAGGCGGACTGGGGCGAATACCCCATTCATATTCTTTCATCCGCTGTTCGTAGAGGCGGGCATCCATATCCATGCGATACTCTGCCTGATCCCGATGCAATTCCGCTAGCTTGAAGAGCGTATCAGCGATGTGTTCACGATACTGCGGGTCATCCTTGTAGCGGCTGTACCGGGCAACGAAGGACTCCATGGTCTGGATTGCCTCTTTACGCCTCTTAGCCTCAACGGCTCGCAATTCGGTAATCTGATCCTCACGATGCTCGCCAGCAGCGTCAATTAGGGCTTGGATCTCGCCGCGCATGTAGTCGCGCACCGTCGCATGGTAGTCAGAACTGATCCGCACATAGGATTCATTGAGGCCCTCGAAGTCCGTGAACCATTCGGGAGCGGGTGGCCTTTCCGAAGTGGGCTTCTCAGGTGCGGCGGGGGCCTCTTCGGCAACGGGAGTTGCGGGTTCCTCGGCCACCGGTGCGGGCGGAGTCTCGGTTGATGATTCGGGCGAAGCCTCGCCCGTACCTTCTGGTGCCGTCCCCTCCGTGACGGGTTCAGCGCCACTGGGACTCTCTTCTGCCGCCACCGGAGGTTCGGGCTCACCCTGGGCGAACCCAACGCGGCCAACCAGCAGCAACAAAGTGGCTAACAAGACTGCCAACCGAACGTGCATCATCTGCCTTCCTTGCATCGTTGCGGAGACGTCACTCGGACTCCTCATCGCCCGCAATGGCCCGCAAATCCTCGCGCAATCTGCTCACGACGCGGGCTCTCTCCAGCTGAATCTCCTGGATCCGAGTGGATTCGTTCTGCTTTCTCTTCCAGGCCAGGTCCACAAGCCCGAGGTCCGCTTCGACCACGGCCTTAACCAACTCTTCCTTGGCGTCGAGGAACAACTCCGCCCCAACCCGCTGTGCGAACTGCACTGCGGTTTTCTCAGTAAGCGCAAGCTCCCTCTCCCGGGCGTCGAGCAACTGCTTCTCCCGGGCAAGTGCCTTGCGGAAATGGCGGATTTGAATCTGCGCCTTACGATCAATTTCCACCTGCTGCGTGCGGACCTTGTCAAGCGCTCCGACGATTTCACGTCGCATATTGTTGGCCCGTTCGATCCTGGCCCGCGCATCTGCACCAAGACCTGCGGACTGGTCGATGTAGAAGGTCGCCTCCGAGCGATGTTGTGCCCAGAGCCGGGACTTGACGTTCTGTTCGCTCCGCCCGCGAGGGTCGGCAACCTCTACGACGAGCATCTCCTTCTCCACGTCGGCGCGCAGGGCTTCAGCCTCGCGAAGCAGCTTCGCCAGCTTCACACCCTCTTTGCGAACTTCGCTGTCGATGGCATCCTCATCCTTGACCTGGAGCATATCGGATCCCTTGTATTTGACCTCTCCCAGGAGCTTTTGCATGGCCAGAATCTGCTCCTGGACACGCTGGATTCGTAAGACCTGCTCGTCGGCATCACGGAGCATCCCGCGCGTGCGCGTCAGAAGATCCTTACTGCGCGCGCGATAGGCGCCCACGGTGCGCGGCGCAGTGGAAAGCTTCGCCTGTAACTGCTCACGATTCTTAAGGAAGCGATCCAGTTGGCTGCGGTCTGCTCCCGCCAGTTGTCCCCTAACCCATTTACTTTCGGCGTCAAGCAGCAGGGCATCAGCGTGGAGGAGCCGATTCTCGATCTCCAGTGACTTCAACCAACTATCGGAGAAACCTGGAAAAAGTTCTCTGGCCGCCTCCTGTGAAAGGCTATAAGTCAACTGCTCGTATATCTTCTTCGACTCGGCCAGGGCACTGCGTTGCAGCGCAACATCAGAAAGAATCTCCACGACTCGACCGAGAGTCGGTTGGCTTCTCATCCAGTTGACGACCTCTTGGGAGACAAAGAGGTTCAACTGTCGGGCCGAGTCGCCGCCCTGAATCATCGCCTCAAAGAAACGATTGATCCGGTCGGGACTCTGCGCGATGTCCGTCATCTCGCTGGAGGTGCTGGCAAACATCTCGATGACTTCCTGATAGGCCTCCTGGGCCTGCTCATACTTCTCGAGGAACATGCTGATGCGCCCTCGAAGGACCCAGGCATCTCGTGCCATCTGGGGGTCCTGTGTGAAGCTCACTAGAATGTCGAGCAGTTCTTCAGCCTTTCCATAGGCGCGCATGCGCTCTTCCGGCTCACCCTTTTCGGCAGCCCAGCGCAGATGCACGTGAGTTACCTCAAAGAGAGCTTGCTCAAAGTAGGGCGATTGCCGAGGCACTTGCTGGTAATAGTCGGCTGCCGCCGAGTACTCTCCCTTCTCATAGGAGAGTCGCCCCAGCGAGAGATAGCCCAACTCCATAAGCTGCTTTTCTTCGTCATCCCGTGGCGGGTTGTTGACCAACGCCTGAAAGACCCCGAAAGACTCATCGACACGTCCTTGTGCAACGAGGGCCGCTCCCGAGATATACTGCGCTTTGAGGCCTTGGGCGTCCTTTCCCGTAACCCGCTTGAGCACGGCCATCGCTCCCGCGTTATCGCCTATAATGTAGAGTGCCTTGCCTTTAGCGTAGAGCAGTCCCGGCGAGGCTGAAGAAGCGCTGATCGCATTGGCCAGTCGTTTCAATTCGTCGCGACGTTCGAGGCGGGCCGCGATTTCGACCAGGTAGGTAACCGCCAGCTCGCTAAAGACACCTGCCGTGCGGAGCCGCTCGAATTGAAAAGCCGAAGCCTGATAGTTGCGTTCGTTGTACTGCGAAATCCCGAGCATCTTCACGGCATCGTAGTAGCGCTTGTTGCGTTTGAAGCGCTGGTCTTCAAGCAAACTAGTAAGAAGTAAGGCACATTTCTCAAAATGCTTAAGGTCAAAGTAGACCTGCGCATCGATGTATCGCTCTTCCGGATTGAAGGCAAAGCCACGAGCCTGGAGTTCCAGTACCTCTTCAAACAACTCCTCAAGCAGACGTTGTGCCTGCTTCATCTCCATTTCCGCCTCAGCGACCATCCGAGATGGTTTCTCGGCCATCGCCGGCGGGGTCGCCAGACCGATGGTCAGCGCCAGGACTGTTATCGCAGTGGCTCTCATTATTCCTGCGCCTTCTTGTCTCCAGTCAACTTGGCCAGATTCTCTTTGTCGAACTTATACTGGCTTACTTTGAACTTCACAGCGGGTCGATCTTCCAGAGAATAAGTGAAGTCGCCCTTTTCGTAGCCCACGGCCTGAATCTTCACGATACGGCCCTGGCTGGCATAGAAGGTGTACTTCGAAGTAATCTTGAACTTGTAGCCTTGCAGGTAGGTGAACATCTTACCGGTACCCTTATAGACCATTTCAACGGTGATCGTGTGGTTCCCAGGCACCACGCTTCCTGAGAAAATCTCAATCGTTCGCTGCTTGTCCAGGATCCCATCTTTGTTCCGCATGAAGAATTTCTTCTTGCCGTCCATATAGTAGAGGACCTGGTCGAGGGAGAAGGCTCCCCCCATACTGTTCTTGTGAACAATAATCGCCCACGCCTCCGAGACTACGTTGGAGAGGATTCGCTCCTTGAGCAGCACAAGACGCGTCTTGGTGGCGAAAATCTTCTCTTTCATCGAGACAATCTTCTCCTCCATCTCCCGCAGACGGACATCATACTTCTTATCCTGTCCGCTCGGGGAAGCTGGTTCTTCCGGTGCCGTTGCCGGCTCACCTCCGGATTCCGCGGCCAGGCCTGACAGGCCGTCCCCGGTCTCTTGAGCCAGCAATGGCGCAGAGCAAAGAAGCGCCAAGGAGACAATGCCCACCATGAAACTGAGGCGTGAAAACATGACAGTACCCCTTCCTGAAGATCATTCGTTTCGCGCCGGTACCAACCGCTTAAGAACAGAACTATCCCTGCCGCGCGAAGCCTTCGTGTTGTTCATTATATAACCGTTGATCGGATATAAGTCAAACCGTTTCACCGTCGGTGCGAATAGGCTTGCGGAGGTCACCAAAGGTGCGTTACTCTGGCAGCGTGTGAGGTTTCTGGGAGGCTTGAACAGTGCTACTCGCCAACACGGTTCTGTTCCTTATCGCCGGTGGGGTCGGCGTTTTTGCGCTGCTGCTCTTCCTGCTCCTCATTCTACGACGCCCCCCTCCCACCATTGAAGAGCAGGTCCAGAAGCTCCTCGGCGAGCACAAGATCAACGACGCGTCCCGACTCCTGGTTGAAGCCGAGCGTTATCAGGAGGCCGTCCAATTGCTTTTGCAGAACAGGCGCATGCGAGAAGCAGCCAAGATATACCTGCACCTCGGTGACTACAATCAAGCAGCGAAGATCTTCTCTGGTCTAAAGGACCATGAAACCGCTGCCAATGCGCTCCTCAAATCAGATGACAAGGCGGGTGCCGCCGCCGAGTACGCAAAGGGGGGCATGCACGAGTTGGCCGCAGCTACCTTTTTGCATGCGGGTAAGCTCAAGGAGGCCGCCAAGGCCTTTCTGGTTGCCAAGCAACATCAAAAGGCCGCCGCGGTCTACAAGGAAATGGGGGACAAGAAGCGGGCCGCCAGCATTATGGCAAGTTGGCACACAAAGAACGGTGATTACCTCGGCGCAGCTAAGAATTTCTATATCGCCGGAAAGGTGAAAGAGGCAGCCATCGCCTTTGCTGCAGCCAAGGTTCACGACAAGGCCGCACAGTTGTTCGAGAAAGGCGGGGAGTTCCGCCTCGCAGCAAAGGCTCGACTGCAACTCGGGGAGCTTGAGATCGCCGCCGAGCACCTGGAGCGAATCGGTGCGGTGGGCGAGGCCATACGCCTCTTTGAGGCTGCTGGAAAATGGAATAAGGTTGTCGAATGCCACAAACGGGAGCGCAACTGGCTTGCTCTCGGAAATATCATGATGAGGCTCGAGAAGTACGACCTCGCTACAGAGTTTTTCAAGCGACTAACTCCCCTCGATGAGGGTTACTCCGAGTCAGCAATGTCGATGGCCGCCATCCTTGAGGACCAGGGTGACTACGAAGCGGCCATCAAGAAGTACTCGGAACTCATCGAATTCAAAGGCCTGACGGTGGCCAATGCACCAGCTCTCTTCGCCCTGTGCACACTCGGCGAAAAACACAACCGCCCCGAAGTGCCCCTCCAGTACCTCAGGCAGTTCAACGCCGCCGGCCCGGTCGGGGAGAAGGCCGAAAACTGGAAGAACCGACTAGAGCAGATGGTTATCACTGCCGCCCAGACCATGGCCGTCGGCCTCGAAGTTTCCAATGAAGATGAGGTGAAAGCCTCCGACGCCGCCGAAGTCAGCCTGCCGGCAAAAACCGGGGTCGCCGACCGCTACGAGACGGTGGACAAGATTGGCCAGGGTGGACATGGCGTTATCTACAAGGCCTTCGACAAGGTTTTGGGTCGAGAGGTGGTCCTTAAATTCCTCTTTAGAAACCAGGTGCCCTCTGACATGGCCCGGCGCTATTTCCTGAGAGAGGCCAAAACCACCGCCTCTCTCAATCACCCCAATGTTGTGACGCTCTTTGACATGGGTCAGATTGCTGACAACCTGTACATCGCGATGGAGTTCATCGACGGTATCACGTTGGAAGAGCGGCTGCGGGAAGTGAACAACCAGATGAATTTCGATGAGGCTCTGAGCATCGTCGAACAGCTTTGCGACGCGCTCTCCTACGCTCACGAAAAGACTATCATTCATCGGGATATCAAGCCTGGCAACGTAATGCTTTGTGGCACGAACCATGACCACGTGAAGCTCATGGACTTCGGCCTCGCGAAGGCTCTCGACGAGAACCCTCACAAGACACTGATCATCTGTGGAACGCCGCTCTACATGTCCCCTGAGCAGATCGTTGGAGACTTCGTCGATCATATCAGCGACATCTACTCCATGGGCGTACTCGTCTTCCAACTCTTCACCGGTCGAACTCCCTTCCCCGCGGCCAACATTCTTGCCCACCATCAGTTCTCCCCCCCGCCCCACCCCACTACCATCAACAAGGCCGTTCCGGTTGAGGTTGGCGACGTCATTTTGAGAACCCTCGAGAAGAAGCGAGAGGAGCGTTATCAGGACGCGGCGACCTTCGCCAAAGACCTGAAAGCGACGCTCAAGGGTGACAATCAGACGGTTGAAGTGGGTGAATTGGTGCTCGACGAAGGGCAGGCCTAGCAACTCCTCGCTGCCCTCCACACAGAAGCGAACTAGCTCTCTTGATGGCCCTGCAGAAGTCCCTGCATCTTGCGTCGTGCTTCAGAGGCCACACCGGCAAATCGACCTAGCTGCTGCGCCGTCTCTCGCACATCCTGCAAGGCAGCTTCCAACTTTCGAGCCCGCTCTTCCAGCTCGGAGAGGCGGATAAGGGCATCTTCCTTCTCGTTGTTAAGGTCCATGATAGTACCCTTGTAATTCTCTTCCAATTCCCGGAAGAGGGAACGCTCATGGCGGAAACGGGCCTCGTAGGTTCTTGACTGCTCTTCCAGTTGATGATTTCGCTCAATGGTATTGGAAACTTCTTCGCGCAACCGACCGGTATCTTGCATCTCTTCCTCGAATACGCGGAACAGATCTTCCTTCTGAGCAAGTCGACTCTTGAGCACAAAGACCTTCCGCTCAAGTTCCTTCTTGTCCGACTCCAACTGTTCAGCCAGCCCGGCCTGACCGGCCTCTGATTGCTTCTTGGATAGCGCCCGATTGAGGTCAGATATATCTTCCTGGAGTTGGTCTATCACCTTGGCCAACTCAGCTTTCTCCTGAGCTGCTTGTTCGAGGGCCACGGCGTTGCCACGTGCCTCCTTCAACTCCGCCTCCATGGCGGCAGTGTCCATTGCGGCCTCTTCAAGGGCCGCGGTTTTGGCACGGGCAATCTCTAGCTCGCTAGCAGTAGCTCTCGCCTCTTCCTCTGCAGCTTGCGCCAGCGATACGGCTTTGGAGCGAGCCACCTCAAACTCCTCTTGCGCCGCGGATGCACTTTCCTGCGCCGCCTTCAGGCCGCCCCTCAACTCTTCTACTTCTTCAGCGACCAACTCAAGCTCAGCCAGGCGTGCCGAAAGGGTCAGCGACTCCGCCCGGAGCGATTCAACCTCCTGCGCCTCTGCCCTGGCATTCTCAAGCTCGGCAGTAACCTCCCCAAGAGAGGTCGCCGCACTATCTCGCTCACTCACTACGCCGGTACAATACCCTTGCAGCGTTTCCATTCGTTCATCACGCTGTTCAAGTAACTCCAACAGTGACGAGTGCCGTGCCAAAGTCACATCGACGGCACGCTGCAACTCCACCACCTCCTTTTCCCTGGTGGAGAGCTTTTCCTCGGCTAGGGAAAGGTCTTCCGCAGACGCCAACGCCGATGCCGCATCAACCCGCAAAGACTCGGCCTCCTCGGCGAGAGCATCCCGGACAGCGGTGACCTCCTCTAACTTCCGGAGCGGTTCTTCCGCTGCCACACGTGATGCCTCCAGCTCGACATCCATCTCCCGCATTTCTCGCACCCGCTCCAGAAGCTCTGATTTGAGCGTGGCCAGCTTGGATTGAAGTGCCTCTTTGGCCTTCTTCCCCTTGCCACCAGCAGCAGCCAACTCTGCCTCGAGCGCGGCGGCACGAGCATTCACTTGTGCCAGGGCCTCATCCTTCTCATTCTCAAGGGATGTCAGATCCGCTTCCACGCGCGACAGGCTTTCCTTCAAGTTGCTCACTGCTGCCTGCTTGTCCTTTTGCAGCTCCTCACGCTCTTTCCGGGTCTTCGCCAACTCCCCCTCAAGAGCCTCGAGCTGTCCGCTCTTAGCGGCAAGCTCACCCTCCAATTCGGTGACCCTACCAGCCACTTCGTCGAAGCTTGACGCAACATCATCGTCTGCCTTTTGACGCTCCTCAATTGCAGTTGCGAGCTTGCCTCGCTCTGCCTCGGCGGAAACCAGTTTCTGTGCCAATTCATCCTTCTCGGTAGAGAGCCTGGAATTGGTCTCTTCGAGAGCTTCGAGCTTCTCCTCAAGCTCTTGCTTCTCAGTATCCTGCGCCTCTAGGGCGGCTTTGACCTCATCGATCTCTGACCCGACTCCCTGCTGCGCGGTCCGTAATTCGTCCGCCTCTCCAGCAATCTTCGCCAATTCTTCACGGAGCGCCGCCTCAGACTCTCGCGCTGTCGTCAACTCGGCGGCAAGCTTCAATCGCTCCTCGCCATATGACTCAGCAGCACCAATCAACTCGGCAACCTTCTCCTCTTGACCGATGAGTTCTAATCCCAACTCCTCCAAATCGGCTTCCGCTTTACTAAGGGCCTGCGCATTCTGCTGGGCCGCAGCTTCCCGCTCATTGGCGCCCTCGTGTCCAGCCTCTTCCCACTCCTTACGCGCAGCCTCAAGTACTGTCTCAGCCTCCTTCCCCGCCGCCTCAAGCTCCTGCTGCAAAGCTTCAAGGTTCGCCTCAGCCTTTTCGACCGCCTCGGCTGACTCCTGATGCGCAGCCTCGAGCTCCTGCCGCAAAGCTACAAGGTTCGCCTCAGCCTTTTCGACCGCCGCGGCTGACTCCCGGTGCGCAGCCTCAAGCTCCTGCTGCAAAGCACCGGATTTTGCCTCAGCCTTCTCAATCGCCTCGGCTGACTCCTGGTGCGCAGCCTCAAGCTCCTGCTGCAAAGCCCCGGATTTTGCCTCAGCCTTCTCCACCGCCGCGGCTGACTCCTGGTGCGCAGCCTCAAGCTCCTGCTGCAAAGCACCGGATTTTGCCTCAGCCTTCTCAATCGCCTCGGCTGACTCCTGGTGCGCAGCCTCAAGCTCCTGCTGCAAAGCCCCGGATTTTGCCTCAGCCTTCTCGACCGCCTCGGCCGACTCCTGGCGCGCAGCCTCAAGCTCCTGCCGCACAGCTTCAAGGTTCGCCTCAGCCTTCGCCACTGCCTCCGCTGCCTCCTGGCGCGCAGCCTCAATGTCAGTTTCAGCCTTCGCCACTGCCTCGGCTGCCTCCTGGCGCGCAGCCTGAAGCTCTGCGTCAGCCTTCTCATTGAGTTCGGTTAGTTCTTGGAGTGCCGCTTCAAGGTCAGCGTCTGCCTTGCTCTTCGCTTCAGCGAGTTTCTGACCCGCCGCTTCATAATCCGTTTCAGCGGCCTTCAAGGACTCGGCAAGCTCCTGTTCTCTAGTCTCCAGGGTTTCGACCTGGGCCATCGATTCGGCGAGCAACTCCTCGACCTCAGCCTTCTCCGCAAGCACTCCGGCAACTTTCGCACCGCTCTCTTCCAGACCGGCAGTTGCTTCGCCGAACTCTTGCTCCAGCTTCTCTCTGGCACCCTCGCTAGCCTCAAGCGCCTCCGTCAACTCAGCTTGTCTGCCGAGCAGCTTCTCCGTCTCTGATGCCAGGCGGGAGCGCTCCGCTACCGCTTCGCCAGCAGCCACCTCCAACTCGTCGACCTTTCCGAGAGATTCTTCCACCAAGCCTTCCAGCTCACTCTTCTCAGCGGCAGCCTGGGCAAGCGCCCGTTCACTCTCCACCAATGCATCTCGGAGTTGTTGCAACTCTGCCGCCACGGCCTCTTTCTCTTCAGTCAGCCTTGCCTCTGCAGCATCCAAACGCCCGGTGGCCGCCTCCAGTTCAGCGACCAGCTCCGATTGTTTCGCTTCAGCCGTGCGCAGGTTCTCTTCCAGCTCCTCGCCCTTTTCCAACGCCGCGGCGAGAGTAGTCGTAAACTCCTTCTTCTGTCCTTCAAGTACAGATTGGGCCTCCTCCAGCGCCTCAATCATGCCTAGTGCGTCGCCTACCTCATCATCCTTGGCCTTGATGGCCACGGCCGCGGCTTCCTTTTCAGCTTGCAGTTGCTCCCGCAAGCTCTCGGCATCCGTCTCTTTGGCAACCAGCGTAGCCTCTGCGGCTT
>CAZFVN010000048.1:0-35401 GCA_964522395.1 uncultured Myxococcales bacterium | reverse complement strand
CCTGGCATTCCAACCACCATCATCACGCTGGCGATAATAGTGGTGATGGGAGATGAGCCGATTCGAGTCGCCGCGCTGTTGGACGAAATCGTCGACAAGGAGGTGCTTGCCTCTTCGTCGGCCGAGGCGCAGCTTCTTGAGGAGCTGATCAACGCGGGCATGGTCGTCATCGATGAGGAGCAGAGTCGCAAGATAAGGTCGGTGTCAGATGCTGGTCAGCTTCTCAAGGGAGGGGTTTCAAGCGTCATTACGTCTTTGGATGCCGATGTAATCATAGTGGGTGTTTGCAGGGTCACGCTCATTGCTGAAACCATCATGGGCCAGCCGCTGGTGCGGTACGATGCCGACATAGAAGCCAAAGCTACTGCCGTGGACACCGGAGAGGTTATCGGTGCATTCAACGTTCGCGTCGAGGCCATGGACTTCAACAAGGAGCAATCGGCCATCAAGGCGGCCCGCCAGGCAGCTACTGCTCTGGCTGGGAAGCTGAAGAAAGCGATTGCCGACCGCCGAGCGGGCCCGGAACGGGTGGAACTGACCATCAATGGCATCACCAACGTGCTCGCCACCCAGGCGTTGAAAAAGAACATTGCTGAACTCGAAGGTGTCAAGGGGCTCAGCGTGTTGCAGGCGGCCCGCGGCGTTTCGAAGTTGGCCATTGAGTTGGAAGGCGTGGACAGTGCGACCCTAGCCGTGGCGATTCAGGAGATCCCCGAAGTTGGACTGGAGGTCTGGGGTTACTCCAAGCGCGCCATCAAAGCGGATTACAGTCCTGCGGCAGCCCTCAATCTGCCATTTGTAGTTGTGCCTTTCAGCAACGAATCAAAGCGTCAGCGAGATGGCTACGCGGCAACTGCTCTGGCCGAGATGTTCCACATTGAGCTGGCCGATCAGCAGTTTCTCCAATTCTCAGGAATCGCCGGGAAGAGCTCCGTACGAAAGGGCAGGGCGGATCTCGCCAAAGTGGCCAAGGAGCTTTCATTAGAGGCGGACGAGACGCTCTTCGTGGTGGGGTCTTACAGCCGTGAAGGAGATCAGTTTCGAGTCCAGGCTGAGGTCTTAGTCGGGTCGTCAAAGAGGGCTTTACGAACCGGTCAGGTAAGTTGTGCGCCGGAGCAGTTCCCTGGCTGCGCAACTGCTATTGCGCAAGATTTCAGTGATAATCTGCTCAAGGATATAGCGGCCAAGCCCAAGCTCTTTAGAAAGAGTGCCTCCGCCAAAACCCTCTCCCTCATCAAGACTCACGTGCCCGTGGCCCGTCCGGTGGAAATCGAATCGGTGGAATTAGAGAACCTCTTCCCCTCCCGGCTGTCAAGGTACTCGTCCACCGGCTTTGGCAGAGTGACCATTCGTAACCGAGGAGATAAGGATGTTGAGGCGGTGACGCTCTCGGTAAACGTCAAGGATTACGCGTCATCACCCCTGGATGTCCCGGTGGGGACGGTCGAAGCGGGCAAGACCAAAGAGATTCCATTGAAAGTGGTCCTCGATACTAAGTCACTGTTGGCCCTCGATGAAACGCGACCCGCAGTTCTGGCGCTGGCAGTGAACTACCGGCTAGGGGAGTATCGACTGGACGAGAAGGCAACCCGCTCGTTGATGGTCTTCGACCGCAACTCCATTTCGTGGCATGAGCCTGAGTCGTTGGCGGCTTTTGTCGACCCCAAATCGGCTCCGGTGTTGGAACTCGCTACTGCCATAGCCAAGGCTGCGACGACACCTGAAATGCGCCGTCACCCGCTCTTCCTCCCGGCCTACACCCATGAAGTGCTACGTGCCGGCAAACTAGCCTACCAGCCAGATGCCGTGAATCCACACAAGGAAGAAGCTCTGGACTACGTCAAATACCCTGTTGAGACGCTCTCTTCAGGTGCGGGGGACTGCGATGACCTGGCAGTGCTCTATGCGGCGGTGTTGGAGGCTGCCGGTGTCGAAGCAGCCCTGCTGTTGACGCCCGGACATGTTCTGGTTGCTGCCAACACAGGAGTGCCGGAGCAATTTGCGGCCAGCATCTGGCCCTCCAACTCCCGTCTTCTGCTTCACGAGGGCACTGCCTGGGTGCCCATCGAATCGACCCTCACCAAGGTTTCGTTTGGGGAGGCATGGACCAAGGGAAGTGATGAGCTTGCCAGGTATGCTGGACGGGATGACGCGGTGACCGTGCTGAAGGTGCGCGATGCGTGGGGCACCTATCCGCCAGTCACAATCGCCAGAGCTTCTAAGGGAGTTGGGCGTTGGTTGACCGTTGCCCCTGACGGAGGCGCAGAGGCCCTGATGAAGAGCCTCGAAGATGCGCGGCTGGCCCATTTTGCAGCCCGCATGAGGGTACTGGATGAGGGACTGGCTAAGGCCGGGGGCTCAGACTGTGATCTGTTGCTGGAGAAGGCCCGTTTGCAGGTTGCTGCAGGGCAGCTCAAGGAGGCTGGGGCGACGCTCCTCAATTGTACCAGCAAAGATGCCCGGCAGCGGGTCCTCAACAATCAGGCAAACCTGCAGGCAATGGAGGGGAAGCTGGACGATGCCCAGGTCTCTTACGGGCAAGCTCTGGCCAACTCGCCGGAGTCTGTAGCGCTCCACGCCAACGCTGGCCTGGTCGCCTTTCTGCGCAACGATTCCGACGTCGCTCTTGAGCACTTCGTAGCTTGTCTGGAGTTGGGAGCAGAAGAGGAGGTTGCTCGTCTGGCCGCGTTGGGGGTCGGCGGCAGTGCTCGTGGTGCCGAGGGTGGTGGGAAAGGTCTGCCGGAGCTTGGCGAGCTCATGGAGGCGGCCTACAAGAAGGCTGGAAAGACGGTGCCGCCGATGCCGAAGAAGGCAAGTACCCGCGCTTCCGAAGCGGGAATAGATGGAGTTGTCGGATTGCTCCAGCATCTGCGTTGGCTATAGTTTGGAGGCAAGGTTCATGGTACGCATCTTCATCGCAGTTCCTTCCACGCTGCTCGCCCTGTCGCTCTGCCTGATAGCTTTCGGTCGTGCTGAGGAAGGTGGGGCACCTGCGAAGCCTCCTGCTGAAACCCTGCAGGTCGGCGACAAGGCTCCCCATTTTGCGCTCAAGGCTTTGAATCCCGAAGCTTGTGGGCAGACCATGGTTTCATCCAAGAATCAGCTCGGCGGAGATGCAAAAGCTCCGGTGAAGGGGATGGTGATCACCTTTCTTTCGATTCACTGCAAGCCGTGCATGAAGGAGTTACCGGAGTTGAGTGCCTGGTATCTCAAGAATCGTGAGGCTGGCATTGGCGTCATTGCCATCGATATCGATCGAGAGGCTGAGGAGATTGAGCAGGTAGTGAAATTGGCGGTGGAGAAGGGGGTGAAGTTTCCGGTGCTCTCAGACCGTTTCAATTTGCTCTCCCGGCGCTACAAAGTTGGGGAGTTGCCATATCTCCTGTTGATTGGCGGCGATGGGAAGGTGGCCTGGGTGAAGACCGGCTACGAAGAGGGCGTCTTCGCAGAATTGGACAAGAATGTTGCGCCTCTGCTGGCACCGTTACCGGAGGAGAAGAAATGAAGGTCTGTCCCAAATGTCTGAAGCGGTTCGAGGATGAACTGGACCGGTGTAACGAGGACAACCGCGCGCTCCTGCCCCTGGAAGGCGATGACCCGGCGTTGGGTGAAGCGCTTGGTGGCCGCTTCTTGCTCACCGGGTTCCTGGGCCGCGGCGCGATGGGAGCGGTGTACAAGGGGTATCAACTCTCCATGCGGAGATTTGTCGCGGTCAAGGTCCTCCTGCCTCATATCGCCAGCAGTGACCAGCACGTCCAGCGCTTTATTCGGGAAGCCACATCTGCAGCCCAACTCAAGAATCCTCACACCGTAACCCTCTACGATTTTGGCGAGACGGACGATGGGCGACTCTTCATAGCCATGGAGCTGTTGGCCGGCGACGAGTTGGCCGATATATTGGCTGAGAAGGAGCGATTCTCTGTTACTGAGGCCCTGGGTATCGTCTCCCAGGCCTGTCTGTCGCTGGAAGAAGCCCACGAACGAGGGATCATCCACCGGGACCTTAAACCTGCCAACATCATGATCGAGGAGCGCCCCGATAATCCCCACTTCGTGAAGATCGTGGACTTTGGCATTGCCAAGCTGCTGGACGAGGGGGCAACCATGGTGACCCAGGACGGGTCCACCTGCGGCACCCCCTCCTACATGGCCCCTGAACAGGTCATGGGCAAGAAGCTCGACGCGAGAACTGACATTTACGCTTTGGGCGTGGTTCTCTTCGAACTGCTGACCGGCAAGCGTCCCTTCATGGACACCGCGGCCACGGCCATCTTGCTCCGTCACCTGCAGGAGCCCATTCCATCGGTGTTGGACGTCTATCCGGACTTGCATATCCCCGCGACTGCCGATGCTATCATCCAGCGCTGTGTAGCGAAGACCAAGAATGAGCGCTATTCCTCGTGCCTGGAATTACGCGAAGCGTGCCTCGCAATCCTGAAGGCTGACGTTGGGGCATTGTCCACCGAAGCCTACCGCGAAGTGAAGGGGCAGGAGGGGACCGTTCAAACCGTCCCGATGGGCGATGACGAGACGGCAGTGCAGGACGTTGTGGAGCCACCATCGCCGTCGACACGGGGCTTCGAGGCGACCGAGACGCAGGACGCGGCTCCCATTGAAGAACCTCCTGATGGCGAGAAGTCCACCGTGATCATCCCCCCGCCAGACTCCTCTGCACAGGCCGTAATCCCCGGCTCCGGCCAGCCACGATGGCTCTGGCCGTCGGTGGGCGGGATTGTTGTTCTGCTCCTTGTCGCCGCCGGGCTCTTCGTGATGTCCACTAACAAGCGGGAGGGTGCGGCTAGCGAAAACAACAGCGTGGTCGGTGGGGAGTCGGCGATATCATCCACCGGGGAAGCTGCAAGGAAGGCGCCGGAGGAGGGGACGAAGCAACCGGCTCCGCAAGTTGGTGCGGGCCCGGACATGGTGGCTCCCCCCGATGCAGGCCCGCCCTCCGCCGATGTCGTCGCGCCTCCGGTCATTGCAAAACCGGACGATATTGTGGCCCCTCCCGACATCTCTCCTGTTGCCGACGTAGCAGTGGTTCCAGAGAAGATTTCAGAGCAGGACGCTGTTGCCCAGCAGCCCGCTCAGGGAGTAGATGTGGCGGCCGCAATCCAGCCAGTCGTCAAAGAAGAAGCGTCGGCAGCAGTCGGCGGCCCTGGCGGCTCGAAGATTGAGAAGGCGATCGTGCAGAATGTTGACGAGGAACTGGAAAAGGAACTCGGCAAGGAGTTCGAGAAGGGAATTGAAAAGGAAGTCGACCAACCGGTAGAGAAGACGGTTAAGCAGGAGGTCGACAAGAAAGAAGCTCCCCGGGCATCGGTAACCGGTCTCAAGATCACCGGTTCGGTGGCGAAGTCCGATGCAGATAGAGTGTTGCGTGGCGCTCGAAAGCGGCTAAACAACTGTCTTGGCAAGCCGGGCTGGCCTGGCCGTGGTCTAAGCGTCACCGTGATGCATGGCCCAGATGGTAAAGCCCAGAGCGTAAGGGTGGAGCCAGGCGGCGGGGCTGCAGACTGCGTCAGGGACGAATTGGAGTCGCTGACCTATCCCTCTTTTACGGGCAATTTCTCGATTCTGCGTTTCAAGATTGCTAAATAGATGCAGCGGGTCGCTAGGGCACGAAAACAATCACGGTGCCGGTGGTGGGTTCCTGTGTAGAGAGCAAGACGGCCGTTGTGACTCCGCCGGCGATGGCTGTACCAGCAACCGTCCAGACCCACCATTTCTTGTACCAGGGAGTGGGCAGGGGTGTGAGTTCGAAACGAATCTGCGTCATTGCATTGGGCTCCACGTAGCCCTCTTTGTACAGGCTGTAGTAGCCCTTTGCCTTAAAGTCGATGCCATGTTTCCCCACTGGCAATCCGACGAGGGGCTTAGTCAACGGGTACTTCAATTCGTCTTTGCCATTAATTGTGAGTAGCCCCGCATCGACGTTGCTGACTGCGGTGAGGCTTCCCTCCCCCTCAGCCTTCTTGCCCACCAGCTTCTGAGTTGCGAAACGTAGAGCCCGAACCAGCTCCCCCTCATCCCCTTCGAAGGTCTCGGAGACACGGCTGGTCACCTTGGCTTCGTGGATACTCAGGAGTTTCAGGCTGACGACGAGGGCATCACCCAACCGGCCAATGCTGCCGCTAACCAGATAATCCACTCCCAGGGCCCCACCGATTTCGATGAGGCAAGAGGTGTCTGATTGGCACGACAGGACCATCTTCTCAGTCTGGTACTGGAGCATGGCCTGGATTTCGGACCTGCTGACGACGTTGAGTCCCTTGAACTTCTTGAGCTCCAGAGAGAGGAGGTCGGTGAGGTTAGCGGCCGTTGCTGCGGAGACACCGTGGCCCTCCAGGTCGAGGACCGCTGCCGACGTGCCTTCAGAGCCTACTTCGAGGGTGAAGGTGGCAATGGCCTTAGCCCCCGAAAGGCCCAGCAGCCGGTCTGCCGCTGCACGCATCAATTCGGGGAGTTCCTTCGGGTCCTCAGTGGAGATACTCTCGGCACTCTCCACCGAGACCTTCCTGGTATCAGTGAGTTTGAGGGTAGCGATATACGAGCTGCCCAGTCGACCGACGCGACCCACGACAGCCTTGCTGGCATTGAGGGCCGTGCTGATCTGGGCAAGGCAGGACCGGTCATCCTTGCACATCAACAGTTTCTTGTCCTTTTCATGGGCCAGCATAACGGCGATTTCCGATTCCCCGGTTGCTGCTATTTCACTCTTTTGACCCAGGTGAAGAAGCAACTCTTCGGTGAGGGACTTGGCCAGGTCCTTGAGCTCGTCATCCGATTCCAAGTTGAATATCAGGACGGACGTAGGGCCCGCTGCGGGTCCTTCTGCTTCCTCGGCAAAGCTCTTATTGGCGAGAGAAGACAACCCCACGAGGAGCAGGACGAACACGGCATTTTTGATCATCGCAATACTCCATGGGTCATATTCCACGCATAGAATAGGCCATTGTCGTGCCTCACACAAGAGGAACCCTGCTTTACAAAGAAGTGGCGAGGGCTTAGAGTGCCAAATCGAATGAAAACGAGAGATGGAGTAGCAAATGACAGTCAAGACCAGAATCGCACCAAGCCCCACTGGCGACCCCCATGTGGGAACCGCCTATATCGCCCTTTTTAATTATTGCTTCGCGCGCAAGCACGGCGGCAGTTTCGTCCTGCGTGTTGAAGATACCGACCAGGCCCGCTCCGCTCCCGAATATGAAGAGGCCATCATGGAGGCGTTGCGCTGGTTGGATATCCAATGGGACGAGGGGCCCGATGTCGGTGGTCCCGTTGGACCCTACCGGCAGTCTGAGCGCAAAGAAATATATCAGAAGCACGTGCAGATCCTGTTGGACCGGGGCGAAGCTTATCGCTGCTTCTGCACCCCGGATCGACTGGCGAAGATGCGCCAGGAGCGTATGGGGAAGGCCAAGACACTGGGCTATGATGGCCACTGTCGTCAGCTCACGGATGATGCCGTTCAGGCCCATCTCGATGCCGGAGATAGTTCGGTTGTCCGCCTCAAGATGCCCACTGAAGGGGAGACTGTGATTCCCGACCGGCTGAGGGGCGAGGTCCGATATCCGAACGACCAGAGCGATGACCAGGTTCTCCTGAAATCGGACGGCTATCCCACCTACCATCTCGCCAATGTCGTGGACGACCATCTCATGGAGATCACCCACGTCATTCGGGCCGAAGAGTGGATTCCGTCTACGCCTAAGCACCTGCGTCTTTACGAGGCTTTCGGCTGGGACCGTCCCGAATTCATCCATATGCCGTTGTTGCGCAATCTCGACAAGTCGAAAATATCCAAGCGCAAGAATCCGGTCTCCATTGACTACTACAAGCGAATCGGCATCTTCCCCGAGGCCATGCGCAACTTCCTGGCTCTAATGGGTTATTCCGTGGGCGAGGACCAGGAGAAGTTTACGCTGGCGGAACTCGTGGAGGATTTCGACATTGACCGGGTGAGCCTCGGCGAGCCGGTCTTCGATGTGGAAAAACTGAACTGGCTAAACGGTATCTACCTGCGAGACATGACTCCCGATGAGCTGGCTGCCAGGGTGATTGAGCACCAGTTCGATGCGGGGCTGATCAAGGAGATTGCGCCGCTGATCCAGGAGCGGATTCGACGCCTTGATGAGTTCATCCCCAAGACCTCATTCTTCTTTGCCAGTGAACTTGAGTATGACTCGACCTTGTTGCAGGGCAAGAAGATGACTGCCGCGGACATGATCCCAATTTTCGAGAAGTTAGCCGACGAACTTGATGCCGAGCGTGATTGGAGCCGGGACCGGATCGAAGTCATCTTGCGGGAGTTTGGCGAGAAGAACGAACTGAAGGCGCGGGCATATTTCATGCCGGTGCGAATTGCAATCACGGGCCGGAAGGCCTCGCCTGGGCTCTTTGAGAGCATGGAAGTTATTGGCAAGCCGCTGTGCCAGGCGCGAATGCGTGAGGCCGTGGTTAGGCTCAAGGCGCTGAAAGTCGAGCAGCTTCGAGCCGCCAAGAAGGAGGGGTCGAAATGAGCAACGACAAGAAACCTACGACCTCGGCGCCTGAGTCGGCGCTACCTTCCAATTTCATCCGCGATATCATCAACGAAGATATCACCAACAAGAAGCACGGTGGCCGGATCCACACCCGCTTTCCACCAGAGCCCAACGGCTATCTGCACATCGGCCATGCAAAATCTATCTGCCTGAACTTCGGCATCTCCAGGGATTACGATGGCAAGTGCAATCTGCGTTTTGACGATACCAATCCGGTTAGAGAGGACCAGGAGTACATCGATTCCATCAAGGAGGATATTCGCTGGTTGGGGTTCGACTGGGAGGACCGGGAGTATTACGCCTCCGATTACTTCGAGCAGCTTTACGACTGGGCCCTTGAACTCATCGGCAAAGGTGTCGCCTACGTCTGTGAACTGACCGCGGAGCAGATCAGGGAGTATCGGGGCACCCTCACCGAATCGGGCAGGAACAGCCCCTTTCGTGACCGGCCTGTAGAGGAGAGCCTCGACCTCTTCGCTCGTATGCGGGCAGGGGATTTCGAGGATGGTCGGATGACGCTTCGGGCCAAGATTGACATGGCCAGTCCCAACATGAATATGCGTGACCCCATTATGTACCGGATTTTGCGTGCCACCCACCATCGTACCGGTGACACGTGGTGCATCTATCCAACTTACGACTACACCCACGGACAGTCGGATTCCCTTGAGGAGATCACCCACTCACTCTGTACGTTAGAGTTCGAGGACCATCGCCCGCTCTATGAATGGTACATCCAGAATATCGGGATCTTCCCCTCCCGGCAGATTGAGTTTGCCCGTCTGAATCTTACCTACACGGTGGTGAGCAAGCGCTTCCTGCTCCGTCTCGTCCAAGAGGGCAAAGTACGGGGATGGGATGATCCTCGGATGCCTACCATCTCGGGAATTCGTCGGCGTGGCTACCCGCCGGAAGCGGTGCGCGCTTTCTGCGACCGGATTGGCATTGCCAAGAACGACTCCACCGTTGACTACGCCCTGCTGCAGTTCCATTTGCGGGAAGTACTCAACCGGGATGCCAACCGGGTAATGGGCGTGCTCGATCCTATCCGGGTTTTGATTACCAACTACCCGGAGGGAGAGGTGGAGGAGTTGGAGGCGATTAATAACCCCGGCGATCCAGAGGCTGGCACTCGACTCGTTCCCTTTTCTCGTGAACTCTACATCGAGCGCGCCGATTTCCTCGAAGAACCACCCAAGAAATTCTTCAGGCTGGCACCGGGGCGGGAGGTGCGACTTCGTTACGCGTACTTCATCACCTGCAACGAAGTGATCAAGGACGAGGCCGGCAACGTGGTTGAGTTACGTTGCACCTACGATCCTGCGACCAAGGGTGGCAATGCCCCTGACGGACGCCGAGTTAAGGGCACGTTGCACTGGGTCTCAGCCGCACGGGCCCTGCCGGTGGAGGTTCGACTCTACGACCACCTTTTCACCAAAGAAGACCCCTATGACGTTGAAGAGGGAGAGGACTATCTTTCCAACCTCAGTCCCGACTCAGAGAAGGTCAATCGTCAGGCGCTTGTTGAGCCGAGTCTGAAAGAGGTGCCAGTGGGTACTACTGTTCAGTTTGAACGGGTAGGCTACTTCTGTGTAGATCCCGACTCCAATGACGACCAACTCGTCTTCAATCGCACCGTCACTTTGCGTGACACGTGGGCCAAAATCCGGAAGAAGAAGTAGTGTCTGGGCCTCACCTCAAAGGGTTGCGCACAACTTGACTTGAGCGATGCAGCAGAACCTCTCTTCCTCGTGACGACCGCCCCTGATAACGGGTAGAGCTTCGTTGCTTGACACACGCTGAAAACCATTTCACAATCAATCCAGTATTTTTAAAGAAGTTTGGACTTAGAGCTATCGATAGGTGGATTGAGATGACCAAAAGCGGACGCAATGTTGCGGTCTTTGGTGCGGGGGTGGCGGCTTTAGTCGGCTTTGTCATCATCGGGGTGCTTGACGTGAAGTACGTCGGCCCCATTTCAGGCACTACAATGCTGGCCATTTTGGCGCTGCTGGCGTTTTCGCTGCTGGCTGTGGGAAGCAACTTGCTCCTGGCAGCTCGCAAAGCGGCCCTGGGCGAGTTTGTGGCCACCAGCAGCTACCGGCACACAGTTCCCGTCTTCGTTATCCTCGGGGTGCTGGTAATTGCTGGACTGGTGGGCCGTGAGCTTCTCGTCCCTGCCAGCAGCGGTCGTTACGGCAATTACCGGGCAGAGGCGGTGAACGATGCGCGAGCCAAAGAAGCCTCTCTCGTCGGCTACAAGACCTGCGCAAAGTGCCACGAGGAGGTCGAGAAGCTGCGCCGCAAGGACGTCCATGCTCCGGTGGAGTGCGAAACGTGTCATGGCGCTGGTGCGGCCCACGCGGCAGATCCAGACCAGCCCATCGCAGCGCCCGATGGTCGCGGCGCTTGTCTCACCTGCCACAGCAAACTTGATGCCCGCCCCGGTTCCTTCCCGCAAATCGATGTTGCTGAGCACTATAAGTTTCTGGGTGTGAGGGACGTTACGGTTGCGTGCACTGAGTGCCACTCACCCCACGAGCCGCTCTTCCTTGACCGTGATTTGCGAGAGGCTCGCATGCACCCGCTGGTGCACCGCTGCAGGGATTGCCACGTTGGCCGGACTGATGAGCATCTTGACCAGCCGGAGAACCACCCCAAGATCTTCACCTGTAAGTATTGCCATGCCAAAGTTGTGGAGGATTTCCAGGACCGTGCCCACGTAGATGTCGGCTGCACTACCTGCCACCTCTTCCTGAAGGAGAATAGCTTCTCCGGGCGTATCGTGCTTGATGCTGACCCACGGTTCTGCCTCTTGTGCCATCGCGAGGCAGACTACAAGGGTGACGACGCACCTCCGGGCATAAGCTGGCCCGACCACCTCGAGGACGTTGCCGAAGACGAGGATGACCACAAGAAGCGCTGCATCGACTGCCATCGGGACATGATTCACGCGCCTGAGGGAGGGGATGATGAGTAAGAAAGTCGAACGAAAACTCTCCCGTCGTGACGCCATTAAGGCACTGGCGACGATTCCGACCCTGATTCTCTTTCGCTGCAACGCTCCCGAGACCGGTGAACCGGCTCCTGGGGCGGCAGACGGCTACAAGTGGGAGGACTATTACTGGGGTTACTCCATCGACACCTCGAAGTGCATCGGCTGCAATGCTTGCGTGCGAGCCTGTCGGGATGAGAACAACGTGCCGCCTGGCGTCTTTCGAACGTGGGTCGAACGGTACCGAGTCGACAACAAAGGTGAAGTGCACGTCGATGCCGCGACCGACGGGGACTTCGTTTTCAAGGAAGCTGAGTCCGAGTTGGAGGTTGAGAAGGCCTTTTTCGTTCCGAAGATCTGCAATCATTGTTCCAAATCTGTCTGCAACCAGGTCTGCCCCGTCGGTGCCTCATACAAGACTGAGGACGGCGTGGTTCTGGTTGACGAAGAGCGCTGTATCGGCTGCGGCTATTGTGTCCAGGCATGCCCCTACGGTACCCGCTTCATCAATCCCACAAACCACCTTTCAGATAAGTGTACTCTCTGCTACCACCGAATCACCCGCGGCGAACAGACCGCCTGTGTGCAGGCCTGCCCCACGGGCACCCGCCTCTTTGGCAATTTGAAGGACCCCAACAGCGAACTCTCTATGATTCTCAAGCAGAGGAACTACCGCCTGCTTCGGCCGGAGATGGGGACGCATCCCAAATGCTACTACCTCGAACTGGATGCGGAGGTGGTCTAGTGAATTACGTATTCCCCAACGAAATAAACGTTACCTGGACGGTGATGATCGTCCTCTATCCCTACATTACCGGGTTAGTGGCAGGAGCTTTCATCGTCTCCTCCCTCTACCACGTATTCAACAAGGAGGAGCTGCGACCGGTGGCTCGCTTCTCCCTGGCCTCAGCATTTGTCTTCCTGCTCTTTGCCACCCTTCCGCTGCTGATTCACCTGGGCCAGCCGCAGCGCGCCTTCAATATCATGATCACGCCCAATTTCACTTCGGCCATGGCGGGCTTTGGTTTCATATATCTGACCTACATGATTATCGTCGTGCTCGAGATCTGGTTTGTCATGCGAGGCGACTTCATCGCCCGTGCGAAGGGAACTGGCATGGCGGCGCTGATCAGTCGTCTCGTCTTGCTCGGCAATCTCAAGGAGTCCAAGGAGAGTCGCGCAGCAGACCACAAGATCGCCCGATTCCTCGCTGGCGTCGGTATTCCCATGGCGTGCATTCTGCACGGTTATGTGGGCTTCCTCTTCGGTTCGCTCAAGGCCAATCCGTGGTGGAACACACCTTTGATGTTCGTCATCTTCATCTTCTCGGCGATTGTCTCGGGCATTGCCGTTCTGATCTTCCACTACATGCTGATTCATAAGCTCAACGGTTGGAAGATGGACCAGCCCTGCATCCGGGCCATGGGCAAGTATCTCTGGGGTTTTATGATCATGGCCGTCTCCCTGGAACTGCTGGAGTTGCTCTCCATTGCCTACAAGCAGACTGAGGAATGGGAAGTTCTCTTTGAGTTGATTGCTGATAAGTTGCTCGTTACCTACGTTATCCTCCAGTTCTTCGTCTTCTCGTTGATACCCTTCATGATGCTGGCTGTGGCTGCCCTCTTCAAGTTGCGCGACCGCATCGCTAACGTCCTCATCTGGACCGCTTCGACCATGCTTCTGGTGCAAGTTCTTCTCATGCGCTGGAACGTCGTGGTGGGCGGGCAGCTCCTCTCCAAGTCGATGCGCGGCTTCACCAGCTACCTGCCCGGCCTGTGGGAGAAAGAGGGTCTTGTTGTGGGGGCCGTCGTCTTTACGCTGCCCTTTGGTATTCTCTATGTGTTCCATCGCATCATCTCGCTTTTTCCGGACGCAGAAAAACGCGCCAGGCCCGCTACTGGTGGTCAGTAGTCGGCAGCGCTTGGGAGGGGCATGGATTCCTCCGATAAGCAGTTGCGGGAAGAACTTCGAGCGTTACGAAAGGCCCATGGGGACCTCGCGGCCCGAGTTGCGGTTCTCGAGGAAGGGGCTGGCGTAGCTCCAGTGCAGGATGAGTTGCCCTCTGAGATGGAGACTACTGCCTCTCGCGAGTTGGCCGATTGGCCGCGGCGAATCGCAGTTGTGAGTTTCGCCTTGGGCGGCGCTATGATTCTGCGCGTTGCTACGCAACAGGGACTGCTCGACGCCACTGCCGGTACCTGGTTCGGTCTGGTCTACGCGGCGTTGCTGGTCGCTTCCCCGCTACTGCCCGGGAAGCTGGGCCGTCGCTACCCTCTGCTGCCCTATTGTGGTGCAGTTCTTCCCACCCTCATAGTCCTGGAGTCGGTGCTGCGATTTGATCAGCTCTCACCGGCGCTGGCGGCCGCAGCACTTCATGGAACCGCGTTGCTTGGAGCCTTTACCGCGGCGCGAGCCCGACTGGAAACACTGGCTGGTATCGCCCTCGCCGCTGCCATGGCCGGTAGTTTGGGGCTCATTGCCCGACCCGAGGCAATTCCTCTGTGCGCATACGGCGTTCTACTGGAGGTCGTGGCCTCCCGCGAATTGGTGCGACGCCGAGCCTGGTCGGTAATGCGGCCCCTGGTTATGCTGCCCGCTGCCTTCTTCCTCGCTGCCGCGCTGCTCTACGCAGGTAAGCGTGAGACTTATGTTGCTGTGCTTCCCCATATCGCTACGGCCGTGTTGGGAACCTGGGTCGTGGTCCTCGGCTATCATCTGCGCATTCTTGGCAAGGTGGCCAGCCCGGCGCCGGGTTGGTTGCCCTTCTTCTCTCTCTGGGCTATCGGTTTGGGTGCCTTTCTCGACCCGACCGTGACCTCATGGGCTGCCCTGGGCACGGGTATCGGTGTTGGTGTTACCGCGATGGTGGTTGTTCGTCGGGGTCGCCTTGGAGCCGGGGCCGTGGGCCTTGCCGCCGCATCAATCTTCCTCATAGCGGGGACCGCGATTGCCGTGCCTGGCCGGAGCATTGTACTGGCGCTGTGGGTCCTCTTCGCAGCCTCTCTTGCCAGACGCTTGACTAGCAACTTGTTGGGTATTCTAGCCGCGATACTCTCGTTGGGCGCGGCTTTCCTTGTCTCTCTCGATGCCGGTTTCGTTGTGCGTGACCCAGCTCTTTCGCCCTATGCGGCAGCGGCTGTACTTGTTGCCGCGCTACTGTTCGCCCACTACTTCCGCTACCGGCCCCCCGGCGAAGAGGAGACGAAGCCACCGGCGAATGGTTACGTCGCCCCCATCAGTCTTTTTGGTGGCGTTGTTGTTCTCTATCTTCTGGGCCGCACCCTGCTGGCTCCGGTTGCCCCGTCCGAAGAAGTATTTCACCTTCTGCAAACGGTTCTACTGGGCCTCTTCGCCATCCTTGCTCTCTTGCTGGGCCGGGTTCCCCATGTCGCGCTACCGGCGTGGGTGGGAATTCTCGCCTTGCTTCTCCTCATCGGGCGGGTGGTCTTCATGGATCTCTTTTCACTCCAGGGAATTCCGCTGCTGCTCTCCATCGTGACCCTGGGTGTTGCTTCTGGTATCGCATCCATGGCGCTGCGGCGACCAAGCGAGGACTGAGTCGTTTTCACCCGATTAAAGTTGCCCTTGCAACTGCTTCGCCATTGCGGGGTCCAGCTTCTTGAGCTTCTTCACGGCCTTTCTTGCGTCTTTCTTCTTGCCCCTGGCCGCCTGCATGACTCCCCAACCATACCAGCAGGCGGCGAATTCAGGGTCCACCCTGGTGCATTTCGCAAGGGTCTTGGCGGCCTCGTCAATCTTGTCCAGTTTGGACTGCGCTACGCCCAGATTGTAGAGCGTGAAAGGGGCATCGGGGCCTAGTTTTAGGGACTTCTTGTAGTGCTTCACCGCCAACGAGTGGTTTTCAAGGCCATCCTGAGCCATGCCCATGACGAAATGGGCGCGGGAGCTCTTGTTATCGTTCTTGAGCGCCGCCTTGCAGTGGTCGGCAGCCTTCTGGGGGTTGCCGGATTCCACTAGGATGGTGGCAGCCACGGTACGTAGCTGCGGGTCTTTGGGGTCCGCCTTGATGGCTCTCTCAAGCACCGGGTAAGCGGCCTCGCTGTTACCCATCTGTTGGAGCGAGTATGCCTCAAGCTTGAGGGCGTTGAGATTGCTCGGATCTTTTGCTCGGGCCGCCCTTGCGTGCTTGAGTGCCGTCGAAAAATCGCCCTTCCCAAAGGAAACCTCGGCGAGTTTCACCACCGATCCCACGTCGCCGCCGGCAGCGGCCTCCTGCAGTGCCGCTTCGGCCTTCCCCGAGTTTCCCGACTTGAGGTTGGCGTGGGCCAGCATCTTGGGAATCTCAGCGTCTGCGGGCAGAAGCTTGCGAGCCTTTTCAAGCGATGCAACGGCCTGCTTGAATCGACCCAACTTCAACTCCGTGATACCAAGTTGCTTCCAGATGGTGCCGTTGTCCGGTTGTGCCTTAGAAGCGTTCTTGAGGAGTGAAGCGCCCTCTTTCAGGTCGCCTCCCTTAGCCTTGAGCAAGCCGAGTTTCCACGCCGCCCGCCAGTTGTCAGGCTCCTTCTTGACCACTCTTTCAAGGAGGGGAACGGCCGAGTTCTCATCGCTATTTCGAATGTGGATTTCGGCCAGCGCTACTGCGGCTGGCACGTGGCCGGGGGCCGCCTCAAGGACCTTCCGCAGGTGCTTTTGAGCTTCCGCCAGGTCATTGGCCTCCAGGTAGCGGCGAGCCAATGCCATTCGTTGCCCGGTGCCCGTATCCCCAGCCAGTTCCGCCGCAGCCTCAAGTTCTGCAGTGGCCTTCGTGCCCTCGCCTGTCTCCTGATAGGCCTTGCCCAGGACCTTGCGGGTGTCGAGGTGGTCCGGGTCGAGCTTGCGAGCCCTTTCCAGTGGTGGAATTGCGTCGTCGTACCGTTCGAGCCGCACCAGTGTGAGACCGAGCAGATAGTGGGCGCCGAGGTGGTCGGGCAGGCCACGCATGGCCTCTTTTAGCGGCACTACTGCGTCGTCCCATTGTTTCTCTTCTGTGAGCAGGTTACCAAGCCGGAAGGCGACATTGGCATCATCTGGCTCAATTAGATGGAGCCGCTCGAGCCGCCGGATTGCTTCATCTTTGCGCCCCAGCTTCTCCAGCACCAGAGCGTAGTCCGAAAGGGCGCGGTCTTCTTCGTCAGGATTGCCATCAATGAAAGCCTCGAACGCGGTGGCGGCCCTATCGTAGTTGCCCTGGAGGCTGTAGGCGAGCCCCAGATCATACTCTACTTGCGTATTGTCGGGTTCCTTGCTTTTCACCTGCAGAAAGAAGACCTCGGCCGCTGAGTAGCGCTTCATACGGGCGGCTGAAAGGCCAAGGTAGTAGAGCGCGTCGGTGTTGCTCGGCTCAAGTTTGAGAAGTTGCCTCATGTACTGCTCACACCCTTTGATGTCACTGCGGAGGTAGGAACCTCGCCCCAGGGCATAGAGTACTTTGGGATTTTCCTTGTCGCGCCGTAGGGCCTCTTCGTAAAGCAGCAATGCTGCATGGACCTGCCCCTGCTTCTCCTTGATCTGGCCCCGTCCCAGCCACGCATTTGCGAAGTTCTCGTCGATTTCCAAGGCAGCCTTGTACTCCTGGTCTGCCGCATCCAACTGCCCCTGGCCATGAAGGACCAGACCCAGGCCGTAACGAGCTTTGGCATCTTTGGGGTTGTTGGCCACTGCCTTGCGGTACATGTCAGCGGCATCGTCAGAGCGTCCTTGGCTGTGATTAATGAGGGCCAGGGCGTAGGCCGCCTTGGGGTCGTCCGGGGCCAGCTTCACTGCCTTGCGAATAGCTTTCTCTGCCTCTTCAAGTTTGCCCATCTTCTGCAGCGTCACTCCGAGGCTCAGGAAGACGTCAGCGTCGTCGGGGCTGTTGCGAGCCACCTCCTCAAAGAGCTTCACAGCTTCCTCCCCCTTTCCCTGTCGCTGGAGGGCAAAGGCGAGATTGTAGAGGGCATCGGCGTGGTCCGGTTTGAGTTCCAGGACCTTGTGCAGAAACTCAATTTCCTGCTCAGCTTTGCCAGCCTTCCCGTAGGCCAGGGAGAGTTGGAAGACGGTATCGGGGTCATCAGGATTCTTGCGATAGGCCTTTTCAAAAGTCTTTTGAGCCTTCTTCTCTGCCCCGGTGGCCTGATATGCAGCCGCAAGGTTGAAGAGGATATCGACTCTGTCCGCGGCCAATTCAGCGGCTTTCTCCAACGGCTCGACGGCCTCGTCAGCACGTTCAGTTTCAAGCATCAAAGAACCAACAATGAAGTGGACCTCGGGATCTTCTGGTAGTTTGATGGCTAGCTGTTGGAGGACGTAGATCGCCTGTGCCTTCTTGCCGGATTCAGCAAGGGCCTGAGCGAGCTGCTGTAGCGCATCGACGTTGCCTCTTGAAAGGCGCAGCGCTTGCTCAAGCGCTGCGGCCCCCTCTTCTTTGCGGTCGGCATCCATGAGGGAGACACCGAGGTTGAACCACGCTTCAAAGAAGTCATCGTCGGCCAGGACCGCGTCCTGGTAGTATTGGATTTCCCCCGCTTTATCACCCAACTCTCCCACTACCTTGGCCAGCAGGAACAGGACCTTCGGGCTGTCTTCCTTCAGTTGGCGCGCGCGAGTCAGGTAACTCCTCGCATCCTTGAGTTTGCGCAACTGGTAACTGCACCGCCCGGCCAGGAAGAGGGCTCCGGCAAAGGAGTTGTCCATCTTCAGGACCTTCTTGATATAGGGCATCGCCGAGTTGCAGTCGCCGCCGGCCGACAAGCTCGCGGCCACGTAGTAGTTGGCCTCCAGAAAGTCGGGGCTGATGTCCAATGCCTTCATGAACTTCTTGAGGGCGGCCCGATACTCGCTCTTGTTGTAAAGCTCCAACCCCTCCTGGAAGACGTCGAAGGCCTTCTGGTCGATGTTGGGATTGAGGTCTGCCTGCGCCGGCAGTGCCGTGAGCAGACCAACGGTGACGACGACGGTCGCCAGCAGCCTTCGAAACATAATCACTCCTTGGGGGATGTTAGACCGACTCGAGGATCACGGTCTTGCCCATGCCGCCTCCAACACAGAGGGTGGCAAGGCCGTATTTGTTCCCCCGCCGCTTCATTTCCCGCGTTAACGAGACGATCAGACGCAGACCTGTTGCCCCCACCGGGTGACCCAGACCGATCCCCGATCCGTTGACGTTGGTAATCTCCCGGTTGAGCTCCAACAGTCTCTCGCAGGCGAGGTACTGGGCCGCAAAAGCCTCGTTGAGCTCAATCAATTCCATCTGGTTGAGGGTCATGCCGGCCCGCTCCAACGCCTTTTTGGTGGCTGGGACAGGTCCATACCCCATCAACTCCGGTTCTACGCCCGCCACCGCATTGGAAACGAATCTTGCGATAGGCTCCAATCCAAGCTCCTCAGCTCTTTTTTCCGAGACCAGCAGCGCGGCGGTGGCCCCGTCGTTGAGCCCTGACGAGTTGCCGGCTGTGACCGTTCCATCCTTCTTAAACGTCGGTCGCAATTTGGCCAGGGCCTCGGCGGTGATGTCGGGGCGAATGTGCTCATCCTTGTCGAGCAGCGTTACGTTGCCGCGGCGGTCGGTCCGCTCCACCGGAACAATCTCGTCGGCGAAGCGACCCGTCTTGGCAGCAGCCGCTGCCCGATGGTGACTGGTGAGGGCCACCTCGTCCTGTTCCTCCCTGGTGATCTCATATTTCTCGGCCAGGTGTTCCGCAGTGATGCCCATGATCAGACCAGTATTGGGGCAGGTCAGGCCCTCCCATACCGTATCGGTCATCTGGCTATGCATGAGCCGTTTGCCCCAGCGGGCATCCTTCAAGACGTAGGGGGCCGTGGACATGGACTCCACCCCGCCCACCAGCACCATGTCGGCTTCACCCACCATGATCTTCTGCGCGCCAAAGACGGCCGCCTGCATGCTGGATGAGCACTGGCGCTGGATGGTGACGCCAGGTACGTGAAAGGGAATGCCCGCCTTCAGGGCTGTGACACGAGCAATATTCGGTTCATCGGTACGCATAAAACAATTGCCAAAGATGACGTCGTCCAATTCGCCCGGGTCGATACCCGATTGCCGAATCGTCTCTTTGACCGGTGTCATGGCCAGTTCGTTAGCTGGAATGTCCTTGAAGATGCCACCGAAGCTGCCGATGGCGGTTCTCACGGGGGCAACTAGATAGACTGGTTTCATGGGGCCTCCTTAGGTCGACTGCAGAGATTGTAGAAGAATTGGGTGCTAGATGGAAGGGAGAGAACGGTCGTTCCAGTTTCCCAACCACTGCCGCATGGTGTGGAGCGAAAGCTCACCCCGCATCAAGGCCGATGAACCACGTACCACCAGTTTGCCCATGTTGACTGCCCGGGCGAGTGCCACCACCTTCTCGGGGTTTTCAACGAAGTAGCCGTGATAGGAGAGCCAGAGCAATATCGGTCGGGGTACGGCCCGCTTGTTGGCTAGCATGTAGAGAGCCAGAAAGAGCTCGTCTGCCGCTGCCCGGGGGTGCGTGAAATCAGCGTTGAACTGGCGCAACACCTTGTCGTTTTGTCCCTCGACGTCTTGCGGACCTATTCGCCCTTCCTCCAGCAACTGGTGGGTCCGCGAGGTCCCCGGCCAATGGCAAAGGGAGTAGATGAGCAAGTCATACGGTCGGGGTAGCGCCAGCAGAACCCGCAACAATGCCTGCTTCTCCGCGAGGGTGGCATCGGGGTCGTCAATGAGGATCTGCACCACGGGACGAACGCCGTTTTGCGCCAACTTTCTGACGCAGCGGCGAACGTCGTTATCGGGTACGGTTCGCTCATATCGGCTCTGGTTGGCAGCCCCCGTTGTCTGGACGCCAAGGTAGACCAGGTCGAGCCCGGCATCGGCCAGTAGCTCAATTGTCTCGTTGTCGAGGATTCGGGGGCTCGAGAGGATGTCGAAGGGCAGTCCTATCCGCGCCTTATACTCCCGGCAGAAATCCTCAAGCCAATCCCGTCGGGGGACGAACAGCTCGTCATCAAACCGGATGCGTCGGATCTTAGGCCGTACTCTCAGCGCGTATTCCAGTTCGTCCAGAGTACTTCTTACGCTGCGAACACGATAGAAGCGGCCCAGTCCCTCGTAGAGCCGCCGGTAGGCACTGACGCCGCAAAAGCCACAGTTGTTGACGCATCCTCGGGTAACCATGATGCGATAGACCGGTTCCCTGGCCAGGGGGTCCCCCTCGTCAATGCGACCATTCCGAAACCAGAACTTCTCAGTGGAGCTGTGATAGTCAGGGTAAGTGAGCTCATCGAGATCTGTCACCAGCGGGCGCAAAGTATTCCTCTCCTCGCTGCCGCCGACCCGGGTCCAGACGTTCTCGATATCCGTGGCCGGCTTGCCGGCCTGGAGCCGAGCGGTCACCTCCACCATGGCTGCTTCGCCCTCGCCGAGCACCAGATAGTCGGCGTACTCGATGCATTCCTCTGGAGCCATGGTGACATGTGCACCCCCCCAAACCACGGGGATGGTGAGTTGCTCCTGAATCTCTCTGGTTAGTTCAATGGCGTGGGGCAGCAAAGCGCCAATGCGGACCGAAAGCCCGACTACGGCCACGCCCCGCTCCCGCATCTTGGTTACCAGTCGCTGGACATCTTCCGGGTCGAGAGTACGGGTCACGTGGTGCAGATGGTAGCCGAGGTAGTACTCATCAGTTTCGAATCCCGCGCCTCGCAAAGCGGAAGCCAGAAAGCGAATACCGTTGCTCTCCACGACATAGAGCGAAATGAGTCCAACTCGTGACATTGTTCTCCTGAAAAGACGGTGGCAGCAACAGCGGGACCGGTGCCAAGCACTACAATGGAAGTGTAGGCCGACCGACCTCGGGCTGCAAGTGGTTTTGCCGGCCCTGCCGGCGTTCGTAGGGCCCGCCGGGCCCGTTCGCCGGTCGCTGGCGCTCTCGTTCGCGGGTCGCTGGCGCTCCCGTTTGCAGGTCGCTGGCGCTCCCGTTCGCAGGTCGCTGGCGCTCCCGTTCGCAGGTCGCTGGCGCTCCCGTTTGCAGGTGGACTGCGTCCACCGTTGTCGAAGGCAACCACAAACTACCGCCGCACGAATGCAGGAGCAGCACCAGAAAACGCTCCCGCGGTCATCCTGCGATTGCTCGGCCTCGGCCCAGGCGACCACGAAAGCCCATCCCCGAGCAATGCGCAGGACCTCTGCGCACCAGATGTGCCGTGTCTCTTTGCCTTTACAATCCCACCCAGAATCAGTATGGTCTCGCCCCTAAAGAAATACTGGAGGCGGACATGGGATTATTTCGGACAATAGTTGCGGCCCTCACAGTCGCTTTGCTGGTAGTTGTTTCAGGGTGCAGCGGCAGTGGCGAGGATACCTCCGATCAGGATGTTGTTGCCGCCGATGTGGCCCCCAACGTTACAGACACGGTCTGCGAGCCAGATTGCGTGGGCAAGACCTCTGGTGATGACGGTTGCGGTGGTAGCTGCGGCGAGCCTTGCTCCCCCTCCTGCCTGACGCTAGAGGGGGGCCTGGCAGAATGTGGCAGTGATGGTTGCGACGGCAGTTGTGGTGAGTGCCCGACGGAGCTTCCATTTTGCGCCAGTGGCTACTGTGTGGATGATTGCACCGCCAGTTGCGAAGGTAAGAGCTGTGGCGATGATGGCTGCGGAGGTAGCTGCGGAATCTGTAATGCCTTCGAGAATTCCATGTGCAATGCGGACGGACTTTGCGATTGCGAGCAGGCCTGTTTCGGCAAGGATTGTGGCGACGACAAGTGCGGCGGTACCTGCGGCACCTGTGAATGCGGATTCGTCTGCGAAAACACCCGGTGTGAAGAGACCGATGACCCTTGTGAGGGCAAGGATTGTGGACCCGACGGTTGCGGTGGCTCGTGCGGCACCTGCACCGGCGGCGAAAGTTGTTCATGGGATGGGCAGTGCGAGGGCTGTTCGCCGAAATGTGCCGGCAAGGAGTGCGGCGGCGATGGTTGCGGCGGCAGTTGTGGCCAATGTCCTGTGGGCGAAAGCTGCACCAACGGTATTTGCAAGAGTGGGCCCGTTGGTGGGGCGATTGGCGATGAGTGCGGCAGCAACGGCGATTGCCAGCCTCCCGCCGACGGTACTTGCATGACTGATATGCCGGGTGGCTACTGTGGGATTCCTGACTGCGATTCCTCGGCCGACTGCCCTTCCGGGTCCATGTGCATTATTCTCACCAGCGATGCCGGCGAAGAGACCTGGTGTCTCGATGAGTGCGCCACTAGTAGCGATTGCCGAGACGGGTACACCTGCCTGGATGATCCCAAGATCTGCTGGTACCAACCGGGGTCCGGTGATGCCGAAGTCGGTGGTGCCTGCTCTACCGATGCCGATTGCAAGGATGCTGGTGCCACCTGCTACCCGGAGATGTACAACAACGAGCCCACCGGGTTTGTGCTGGGCTACTGCGTTATCTTCGGGTGCGCCAATGATTGCCCCTCCGGGTCCCAATGTCTGGAAGTGGGCACCGATACCACGGCCTGCATGCCCATTTGCTCCAGTGATAGCGATTGTCGTAAGGGGTATGAGTGCGACGGAACTAGCTGCTTCCCCTATTGCGGCAATGACTCCGATTGTCCATCTGGCTACAACTGTGATGCCGGTGACCAGATTTGTATCGATGATGACTATCTCTGCTCCAATTCAAACCCCATGGGCTGGTGTCCTGAAGGACTCTTCTGTCAAAACGGCGTGTGCGGACAATTCGATTTCGAATGCAACGATACGACCATGGAACCCAACGAAAGTAAGGGGGCCGCCAAGAGCGTGTCGCCGGGTAGTTTTAAGAGCGTTCTGGAATCCGATATGCAGGTTTGCTCCGGCGACAACGATTGGTTCAAAGTGACCGTTCCCGCCGGTAAGACCGGGACGCTGGGCATCAAGTTCTATCATGATGTGGGCGACCTCGACCTCTGTGTCTACAATTCCAGCGGCAAGCTCCTGAGTTGTCGTTATCCCTTCGAGGACTATCCGTCAAACTGGCGCGGCTTTGACTGGAACGATGAGTTCCTCTCGGTGCTCTCAATAAACTCCAGTAAGACCTATTACTTCAAGGCGGACGGCTGGTACGGGGCGGCCAACGATTATAGTCTCTATTCCTGGCTGACTACCTGGAAGGACGGCGCAGACTGTACCGACTACTTCGACTTCTCCATTTGCAGGGGGTGCAAGGCCAATGGGCAGTGCGTGAAGGATAATTTCAGCGCCAACCTGGTTCAGTTTCCCCATCCCGACCCTTCGGACCCCTTCGTTGGTGATGGCTACGTGCTAGAGCATGCCTCAGGTTACAACTGGCTGCGACGGGAGACTATCATGTTGGTTCGCTACGCCATCCATGAGGTCCAGAAGAAATTCCCGGGGACCAAGCCGTTGGCCCTCATGGATATGTGCCAGATTGACGGCATTACGCCGGGCTTTGACGTGGGCGATCCTCGTCACCCCGAAACGACCCACGATGAGGGTGGCAATATCGATATCGCATATTACCAGACGGTGGGCGAATACAGTAAGGGACAGGTCATTTGCGCTCCCAATGGCGGGGCCACAGACGGCTACTTCTGCACCAGCGTCACGAACCACATTGTCGACCTTCCACGGACAGCTTATTTCATTGCCAAGCTAGCGGAGTCGGGCCGCTTTCGTGTCGTTGGTGTCGATAAGCTCATCGCGCCCCTCATCATTGATGCCATGAGCGACCTCAAGAACAGCGGCGCAATCTCCTCGTCGCTCTACAACAAAGCTGTGAATTCCATGGCCTACGGTGATGGCTGGCCCTTCCACCACCACCACATCCACGTCTCCCTGAAGTGGTGGAGCCAACGGGACCACGAGGAGGAACCTCCCATCGGCTGTGGCCTCCGCCTGCCCGGCGACGGTTCCTGGGACGATTACTTGCAGACCGTTGGCGAGTAGTTCCGGCTTGTGAAGACGGCTGGCGTTTGGGTGGTGAGCGTGGGTGGTGTGATGGACGTTATGGACTGGATGGACGCTATGGACTATGGACAAAGCGGCTTGTGAAGACAGCTGGTGCGTTTTGGACTGTGGAAAGGCAACGCCCCACTATCCTGGTTCGTCGGATTCCCCCAGCACTTGCCAGATCGCCGTGTTAAGGGTAGCGGCAGTGAAGGGCTTGGCGATGACGGCGTTGAAGCCGTATGATTCGGAGTTGGCCAGAGCATCGTCATCGGAGTAACCGCTGGCAACGATTATTGGTGTTTCAGTGTCGTTCTCTCGAATCTTCCGGGCCAGTTCGATGCCCCCCATTCCGCCTGGCACGGTCAGATCGGTAATCACCAGCCTGAAGCGATCAGCGTCTTTTGAGCGGTTGCGAAAGGCATTTAGAGCGTCTTCGCCGCACGCAGTCGCAACCACCGAGAAGCCGATCTTGGTCAGGGCGCGTTGAAGCACAGTGCGTACGGGACGGTTGTCATCCATTACAAGGACGGTGCCCGAACCTGCGAACTGCGGCCGCGTCGTCTCTTCGAGGACTTCTTCTTCGGAACCTTCCCAAATCGGCAGATAGACTTCTATTCGGGTGCCAACGCCGGGCTCTGATTCCACTGATATCTGCCCGTCGTGGCGGGTGACGATTGAGTGCACGATGGAGAGGCCCAATCCACTGCCACTTTGCTTGGTGGAGTAGTAGGGGTCGAAAATCCGTTCTTTGAGGTGTGTTGGGAATCCGATGCCGGTGTCCTCCACTGCGAGTAGGAGATATTCCCTTCCCTTATCGGAGGGGTGACGCCCTCGAGAGAGAGTAACGAGAACCTCCCCTGCGTCAGGCATTGCCTGGTCGGCGTTCATGACAAGGTTCTGGACCACCTGGCCGAGTTGGTCCTTGTCAACAAGTATGGGCGGCAGGTTCTCATCTGCGCTGAATCTGAGGCGGGAAGATGCCCCTCGTAGGGAGAATTTGGCGGCTTCCCGCACTATGCTCGCCGTTTTGGCGACAAACTCCCGGCGTGGCGTACCCCCGGTGGCGAAGGAGAGGAGTTGCTGGGTCAGTCCCTTGGCGCGCAGCGCCGCCCGCTCCGCTTCCTCAAGCCATTCAGCGATTTCGCTATCTTTCGGCAACTCCCACCGGGCGATGGAGAGATTTCCAGATATGCCCGTGAGAATATTGTTGAAGTCGTGGGCTATTCCTCCGGCAAGGGTTCCCAATGATTCAAGCCGGCTGGTGATCTCCATCTGGCGCCGCTGCTCCTCTTCCGCGGTTGCGTCCCGAAAGACCAGGACGACGCCCCACAGCTCGTTGTCCGGTCCGACAATCGGGGCACCGCTGTCTTTGATCGGGAACTCCTCCCCACCCTTCTTCAGCAGCACGGTGTGGTTGGCCAGGCCCACGACGGTCATCTCCCGAATGACTTTGTCGACTGGATTCTCGCACCTGACGCGAGTTTCCGAGTTAACTATATTAAATACTTCTTCAAGGGGCTGACCCCGGGCCTCCTCAGTTTCCCAACCAGTGAGTTCGCAGGCGACCTCGTTCATGAAATCCACATCGCCTTTAGCGTCGGTGGTGATGACGGCGTCACCGATTGAGCGAAGTGTAACCGCCAGCCGCTCCCGTTCCTCGGCCAACCTCTCCAGGGTTTCGATACGCTCCCGGCGAATGGCCAGGGTTACGAGGCCAAATGAGAGGTCGCTGGCAACTTCGGCCAGCAGTGTCGCTTCGTCTCCCTCCCTGGTGCGAACGTCTGCGCCGTTATACACTTCGAGGAGGCCCACCTCACCGCCCTCCATCTCGATAGGTAGTCGCGTAGCCGCGGGCAAGTTACCTTCTCCGCCCGAGTCTGACCGCTTGCCTTTCTGGGCACTCTTCTTGCCGGCCGGCAAGGTGACTTCGACGCAGGCCCCCAGATAGCCGACATCGCTAACGAGGACATCGCAAACCCCTTCAATGAGGGTCTCTTCGTCGAGTGCACTTGTGATGATCTGGTTGATCCGACGCAGACCGTGCAGCAACCGGGAGAGTCGCTCGATCTCAAAACGGTGCTCAATTGTTTCGGTCACGTCCGCAACTATGATGGCGATCCCTGACTGTTGCGAGTGTCCGGTGTCGAAGGGAACCAACTTGACATGCTGTCGCATGGGCACTTTGCGCCGATTCAGCATCGATTCAAGAGGGAGCAATTGTGTATGGAGGAGGGGTGATAGGACTGCCGACCTGCGGCTCTGGCGGCACGCATCCAGGGAGCGATATATGCTGGGTTTTTGCATCCCCGGGAAGAGCTTGAGGAGGCTGCGCCCTACCACTTCCGACTCCCGCAGACCGCTATGTTCCCTCAGCCAGCCGTTCCAACTCAGGACGACGAGGTCAGGGTCGGCGGTAAGGACTCCCAGACCGAGGCTTTCCGTCAATACAAGCTCAAGGGCAGTTGGGATCGTGCCGGCCGTCATGGGAGCCAACGCTTCTTTGCGCTAGCTACTACCTTCTCAAAGTCGGAGAAGCCTAGCAGTACAAAGATCAGTCCCCGTATAGCTCTTCCCTCCACCGAGATTTCGGATCTCACCGCGATTGCCACACCCGATTCCGTGAAATCTCTGGTCAAGTCGGAGAAGAAATCCTTCGAAGCTTCCAGCGAGACTTTGGGAATGGTAAATGCGAGGCGTTCATCGAGGACGTCACCGAAGACCGAAATGCAGGCGCCAAGGATGATATTCCCAATCTCTTGCAGAGTGTCCCGGGCCGCTGCATCCAGAGCGACTGTCCGGGGTGCCCCTGCCAGCAAGGCGTCCAGCAGATCGAGGGAGCAAGGCTCTGAATATACGAGCACGGCATTGCCCTTCACAGCACCTTCGAACTGCTGCGCGATGAAGACGCTCCAATTGGGTAGCTCCTGCCTGACAAAATCATCGATCTCCGCCGCCTTCAGAACGTTGATGTAAGGCACGGTAAGGTTGACCCTGGCATCCACCAGTTCGCTCAACGCCTGTGCTGCTTCGCCGATACCGACGTTGATAACCTCTGTCAGGATGTCTACTTGTCCCATCTCACTCATCGGACCACCCCTCTGGAAAGGTCTCGCTCAGGGCGGCTTGCAGTCCATCTGCTCTAAGAGGTTTCGGGATGAAGATTGCGCCGGCGGCATCCGCTTGATGGATGCGGGCGCGCTGCTTGTCCGACGAGCAGACAATAATCTTCAGTTCCGGGTTCGCCGCCCGCAACTCATGGACAAGCTCCATGCCGTCGCCGTCGGGCATCAGCAGGTCCACAAGCAGGCCGTCAAAACCTGTAGTGGCGGCTATCTGCCGCGCCGTTTCGACGCAGTCGGCCTCGGTGACGTCAATGCCTTCGGAGACCAGGAGCCGACGGTGAATTGTGCGCGTGAACTCGGAGTCGTCTACCACCAAGAAGCGTATCATCTTGCACCTCCTTTTGACCCAACAACAGTATCCATGTGGTAAGTCTCTAAATCAACCATGTTCTCTCCTTGCAAAGAGCCAGCGCGGATCGACGATCAGCACCAGCCGCCCGTCTCCCATTAAAGTTGCCCCAGAGAAGCGCCCAAGGCGAAGAAGATCGGGTGAAAGGGGCCGGACAAGTACGTCATGTTGAGCCGTGAACGCATCGACGGTGACAACCAGTCGTTGGCTGCCGGAGCGTAGCAGCAATCCGGCGATTCCCTCCTTAGATGGGCCCTGGCTCTGCTCAGGTAATTGAAAAAGGTTGCGCAGGGAGCGCACGGGAACGGGCTCACCCTCGTGAACAATGGCCTTGGCCCCGGCGATGGCGGAAATGCGACCTGGCTCTATGCGAAGGTTTTCTTCTACGAAGATGGTAGGCAGGGCGTACCTCTCCTCTCCGACTCGCACAATCATAGCATCTATGATGCCCACAGAGAGCGGTGCCTTAAGGACAAAGGTCGTGTGGCGTCCACTCTCCCAGTCAACCTGGAGGCCGCCGCCCATGGATTGCATCGCCGTTACCGCCGCATCCAGCCCGACCCCGCGGCCGGCCAGGCCATCGGCCGATTCAACAGTAGTGAAACCGGGCAGGAAGATCAGATCGACGATTTCTGCGGGGCTCATTTGCTCACACTGTTCTTTGGTGATGATGCCCTTTCGGATTGCGGATTGGGCTAGTGCGAGGGGATCGAGACCGCGGCCGTCATCGCTCACCGTGATTGAAATATGGTTGCCGTCAATTTCGGCTCTTAGAGTGACGACTCCCTCGCTTGATTTGCCCGTGGAACGCCTGTGGGCGGGCGCTTCGATGCCATGAGCGATGGCATTGCGGATGAGGTGGAGCAGTGGCGAATGGAGCCTGTCTGCGACACTCTTGTCGAGCTCGGTTTCCGAGCCCTGAACATCTAGTGTCACCTCTTTGCTCTCAGCCCGGGCGATGTCACGTACTGCCCGGGGAAAGCGGTCGAAAAGGGTGCTCACCGGGACCAGTCTGGCGCTTAGCGCCTCCTTCTGGAGAGTGCGAGTGATGCGGTCGAGTTGCTGTGCCTTCTCCACGAGCATGGGGGTCAGTTGCGTCCCCTGCTCCCCCGTGCCCGCCTCGCTCAGCACGTGGGTGAAGGTGTTATTCAATACCACCAGGTCGGAGACGAGTGCCATAATACCGTCCAATTTCTCCATGGGGACGCGGATGCCCTCGCGGCTACCGACAGCTTCCATTGGCGGTTGCACGCTCTCCGACTTAGCGCCAGCGGGTGCCCCGGAATCCCTGGGGGCTGCCGGTTCCGCCTCTGTCGGTGAGGTGGGCTCCGATTGGGGGGTAGTTGGTTCCAAAGAGTCGGATTGGTCCTGCAAAAGTCCTTCTATAGTATCGAGGGATTCCTCGAAAGAGGAGAGTTGTTCATCGTCGGCATTATCGTCATCAACAATGTCTCGAATCGCCTCGAGGGCATCCTGCACCTCACGTGCGTCCACGTAGCTGGCGGCGTTGTGAAAGGTCGTAGCGACCTCGCGCAAAAGCTGCAGAGCATCTTCAGCGCTGCTCTCTGAGCGCGCCCTTCGCAGCGCGCCCCGCATCGAGCCGATGTGCCGGGCCCCGGCCCGTCTGAACGCGCTGTTGAGACTATCCTCACCTTCGACAGGTCGGGCCGCCTGGCCTCTACTCTCCCCTCGATTGAACTGTAGGTACCGCTCAATAAGGAGCTCAATCTCCTGGATGCGATGTTCAGGAGATGCCCAGTGGCGAACTCCGTCTCGAAGCAGGTCGACGCCGTCCAGCAAAGCGCTGACGACATTGGGGCTAAGCTCCAAAGCACTCTCCCTGGATGCAATCAGGACATCTTCAAGTGCGTGGCCAAGTCTGCTGACACCTTTCAATCCCGTATAGTCGCTGGCACCTTTGATAGAGTGTGCCTGGCGGAGTGCCTGCAGGGTAGCTGCCTCATCGCCCGGTGATGACTCCAGCTTGAGCAGCGCAGATTCCAGCACGTGGATGTGCTCTATTGCTTCTTGCACGAAGAGCTCCATCATCGCACGGTCATCCATCCCGTCCTCCTCCTGCCCCCGGGTCTCTCATAGTACGGTCTCCAGGGGGCGCCGGTGGGCTATGGTCTCTCCCAAACGGCACATTTCAAAGGTCTTTTCCCCCAAAGAAAACCGGCTGGCTGATTCGGCGTAGCCCAGGAAGACGAATCCTCCGGGGAGTAAGAGATCATGCAGCAACATCATGGTGTGGGCGCGACTGGCATCGTCGAAGTAGATCAGGACGTTGCGGCAGAAGACGATGTCGAGACCGGCGTATAGGGCCATTTTCTGCCGGTTGATAATTGACGATTGCGCGAGATGGACGGGCCGGCGGACCTCAGGGCCGACGCTCAGCAGACCTCTGGGCCCGGTCTCAAAGTGTGTCATCCGGTAGGAGATGGGGACGTCCTTGACGGAGCGTGGCCCGTAGAGGCCCTTGCGTGCCGCAAGCAGGGAATCGGTGTTGACGTCCACCGCGTCGATTCGAATGTCCCACTCGTGGTAGTCCTCAATGAGTTCTTGCAAGAGAATGGACAGGGTGTACGGCTCTTCTCCCGTGGCGCAGCCGGCGCTGAGAAGGCGCAGTCGGCGCGATCCCTGCTGGTCCTTTTGATGGAGGATTTCGGGCAGCGCGTGCTCGCCAAAAGCCCTTAGTTGGGAGTAGTCCCGGAAGAAGAAGGTCTCGTTGATGGTGACGGCGTTAATCAATCGGGTTCGTTCTTCCTCCCCAGATAGCACCAGGTGGCGAAGGTAGTCCCCTGCCTGTGGTAGGGCGAGTTCAGACATGCGGGTAGCGACAAATGCTTCGCACGGCTTTCGCCGGGACATCCCGATGCGCATCCCTGTGTCGCGGTAAACCTCCGCCTCCAGACTTTCAAACTCTTTGTTGGTCATCAGCATTTAGAACCGTTCACCATTGCTACCCAGTTGACTATTTCAGAAGCAATATTGCCTGAGGTAAGAACCACCGATGCCGCATCCTGTTCCACCGCAGCCCGCGGCATTCCATAAATCACGGCTGACAGGTGGGACTCGGCGACGGTATACCCCCCAGCACCTTTGATTTCGGCCATGGCGTTGGCTCCGTCACTGCCGATTCCCGTAAGCAGGACACCCATCGTCCTTGCCCCGAAAAGCTCCAGGGCACTTCGCATCGCCGCGTCGACGGAGGGCAGGGCGTAGGTGCCCTCTGCATCCTTCTTCAGTCGGGCGCGTAGGGAGTTATCCGTGGACGACCGAATAAACTGCAAGTTCGTATCCCCGGGGGCAACGTAAACCGTCCCCGAATTCAGTCGCGCCATGTTTCGGGGATGGCATACGGGCAGCGCCGACAAGACGTCTAGGCGCTCCGCAAATGATGGGGTGAAAGTACCCGGCATGTGTTGAATTACGATGACAAGCGCGTTCAGATCATGGGGCAGCGCTGAGACAATTTTAATTACAGTGCGGGGCCCTCCGGTTGATGCGCCGATTACGACTACCGTCTCCGGTTCGCCACGGTCGGGCGCGGCAGAGGGAACTTGAGCGTCTGGCGGCGGAGTGGGTTGCGGCCGGGACCGGATGCGACCGAGGTTGGCCCGGGTCGCAAAGCTGGCCCGGATAATCTTGGCGAGGAGGCGGCGATGGAACAGCTCGACGGATCTTGGCTCGGCCGCCTTCGGTTTCTCAATGACGTCGATGGCTCCCAGTTCGAATGCCTCAAGGGACCGCGTGGTACCCGTCCCCGTCAGCGCGCTGACGACGATGCAGGGGGTGGGCTGCTCCACCATGATGTGTTGCATAGCAGAGAGCCCATCCATTCCCGGCATTTGAACATCGAGCGTCACTACATCGGGTGCCAGCTCCACGACCATCCGATAGCCTTCATGTCCGTCGAAGGCCAGACCGACTACTTCCACCCGGGGGTCGCGGTCCAGGGCGTCGGCCATGCTCTTGGCCATCGCTCTGGAATCTTCCACCACAACGACTCTGATGGCACCCTTCTTTTCGCCCTTCACGTTCACAACCTACTCCCCCGTGGCTGGCCCGCCTAGAAGTAACTCGGGCGACAGCACCAGGACCCCCTCGCCGGAGCGACCTTCGACGATGCCACTTAGCAGGCCTTCTCCTGGACCCTGCACAACGGCTGGCGGCGGCGACAGTTCGTTCATGGGTACGCGCCGGATCTCGTGCAGGGCGTGAGCCAGCAGGCCGACGGGGTTACCACGGGCCTCCAGCACGATGACCACTTCTGCCTCCTCGTCCGGTCTGTCAGAATCAGCGAATCTACTTAGCAGGTCCATTGCCGGCACCACTTCGCCCCGGAGGTGGAATACCCCGGCAATATCGGGTGGGGCCAGGGGGACCCACGATATGGGGGGGCGACTTAACACTTCTCGCACCGCAGAAGTCGGCAACGCCAGCAAGTGGTTTCCAAGGTGGAATAGCAACAACTCCAGGTCCGTCGAGGAGGTTTGCTGCAATTGGGTTTCCTGCATCTCCGAATTCCTCCCGGGGGGAGCCTCCCCCAGCTTCGACTGCCCAAGCAGAGCCGATGGGTCGAGGGCGGCGATTACTTGCCTGGATTCCGGCCGGACCACCAGCGCCTCAATTCCCTCGCTGTCAATGTCGCCCAGCATCAGTGGGGGGGGATGGCGGTCGGAGCCAGCGACGGCAATGATCTCGTTGATGGAGTCCACGGCAAAGGCCACGGTATCTTCGCCAGCCGCGCAGAGGACGTACCTGGCGTCATCGTCGTTGCCGGGCAACGCGAATCGTGACCGCAAAGAGTAGACCGCAGCCACACTCCGAGGCAATTCCAGCCAGCCGATGACGTGGGGGGGCAGGTCTCCGCGGCGCTCAGGCGCTGTCTTCGGCGCGACCTCGTCCACGATTGCTGCGGCGAAGCAAAACGATGCTTCGCCTACGTCTGCCACTATGTAGAGATCGCCGGTCTCCTGAGCTTCCGGTGGGAGAGCGTACTCGCCCGCGGATGCCGCATACGCATCCATCCGTTCACGAGCCGCATCGCTAATCTCGAATTCGAGCAAGATATCAAGATTCAGCAAGGCCGCCAATCGTCCCTCAGCGGTGCTGACGATGCCGTCGAACCACGGGGCCTCGGCCGCGGCCATTACTGATGGAGATGGCGTGATCTCCTCGTCGGCGACCTCAAGAAATCCAACTGCCCTGTCAATGGCCAGCCCTGTTACATCGTCGCCATGCTGGACAAACGCGACCTGAGTCGGCCCGGCGGTTGCCGGCAATTGGAGACCGAGTCGTTGCCCTACGCTGAGCACAGGCACCACCGCTCCCTTGCGGGTGCAGACACCGAGGACAAACGGGGGCGCCCCGGGCACTGGGGTAATGCCGCCCGCCTCACCGATGTCGAGAACGTCTCGGGCTCGTAGTCCGTACACCGTATCTGCTACGGCGATAGTCATGAGCATTTGCTTGGCACCAATACTCATATCTTGCTACCTGAGGTATGGGATGGTTACGGCCAACTCGTCTACGGCCTCTGCCAGTTGTGCGATAGCCTGCGCTTGCTCTTCAGCCGAGTTCGCCGATTCTGTCGTGGCAGCAGACGCCTGACGAGCCGCGGTGGCGATTTGCTGGATACCGCTGGCGATCTGCCCAATCGCCGCGGTGGCCTGCTCCGCGGCGGTGGAAATCTCTCTTGCGCCGTCGGCTATGATGTCGATGTCATCCTTAACAGTGAGAAACTGAGATGCCACCGGCCGAGACCGCTCAACCTCGGAGCGCGCCGAAGCGCCCGCCCTTTCAAGGTCGCTGGCGACGACGCCAGCAGCCAGCAGGATCTCGCGCAAGAGCGAACGGATCCCCGTTGCCTGCCGCGATGTCTCTTCGGAGAGGGTGCGGATATCTTCGGAGACTGCTGCAAAGCTCCGCCCGGACTCCCCAACGCGCGCTCCCTCTATGCGCCCATTTACTGCGAGTACGTTCATGATGATGCCAACCGCGGTCAGCGCGTCGATAGTCTCCTCGACGCCAAAGAGCTTGCCGGTCAGGTCCTTGATCCTCTCCGCATACCCGCGGGTGCGTTCAGAGGCTCCTTCGATGCCTTGAATGAGAGTTGCCACACTCTCCCCCGTTTCTGATGCAATGCTTCTGAGTGTGGCAACGGACTTAGCCGAAGCGCTGGCGCTGGCGCCGACTTCAGCGATCATCCCCTCTACTTGTTGGATGAGTGGGGTGTTGGCAGCGGAATTGCTGGCGATGAGCCTGTTCTCACCTGCGATCTCCCGAATTGAAACTCCTACCTGTGCCCCGGTAGCCGAAGTCTGCTGTACCGTTGCGCTGAGTTCGTCTGCTACTGTGCTTAACTCTTCAACCACCATCGCAGTTCCCTTGCCCCGTTGCAGGGCATCCAGGCCGGAGGCGAGTTCGTCACCGGTCTCATGAATCCCGCGAAAGGCCTCCTGCTGCTCCCTTAGTGCCCGGCTGGCCTCGGTGGCGGCCTGCTCGCTGGCCTGGGTGGCGGCTTCGATTAGAGTGCTGCTGTTTTGGATGTCAGTCAGTGATTCGGCGATGGCCGCTCCCTGATCCGCCACAGTCGAACTCCCCAATCGCACTGCTTCAACATCCCTGGTGCTGTCGGCAAGCTCCTTGGACAGAGTTGCGGATTGCTCCGTCCAGCCCCGGTAGTCCTCCAGTGAGGAGTTCATGTCGGCAATGATCGCCTCGACGGCATCATCTATCTCGGTGACCGTGCCTTTTATAGACTCAGCCCCTTCGGCGGCCCTTACGGCAAGTTTCCGCACCTCCTCAGAAACGACTGCAAAGCCGGCACCGTGTTGCCCCGCCCGGGACGCTTCCAACGCGGCGTTGAAGCTTAGCAGGCTGATCTGCTCAGCGATCTCCGCAGAGGTTGAAATTGCTCGCTGTATCTCCAGGCTCTGCCGTTTCACCTGGTTGACCGCAGCGCTGGCGGCGATATTCGTTTCGCTGGCCAGAGAAACACCGTCAATCAACCTATCTATGCTGGTTCGAACTTCAGCAAGCAACCCGGCGGCCTGTGTCACCCGTGCCAGGGAGCGAGAAGCACTTTCGCTGAAGACCTGCGCTGCTGAGAGCACTTGGCGAGTCGCCGCAGTTGACTGGCTCGTGGCGCTGGCAGCCTGTTGGGCTGCACTGGCGATCTCTGAGATTGAGGCCTGCAATTGCTGCCCGGCGGCAGAGATTTCTTGCGCCGACGAAACTATCTCCGCTGAGTTTGCCGAGGCCATCTCCAGTACTTCTTCCTTGTCCTTGTCCTTGTCCTTCAACTCAGTCCGCATTCCAACGGCACGCTGGCGCGCAACAGCCCGTTGCTGCGCCAGGGATCCATTGAGGTCAGGGCCCGGTGCAGGCACGACCATTCCCCTACCTGGACTGGCAGGGCGATCATCTGTATACGTCCCGTCAAGTGGTGTAAGTAGTTAGCCGTCGTTTTCCTCTCGCAGTT
>CAZFVN010000047.1:0-35802 GCA_964522395.1 uncultured Myxococcales bacterium | reverse complement strand
CACATCGGGGACTGTGGTGCTTTTCACTCAACAGGCTACAGCGCAATTGCCTCCCGTTTACCGCCAGTTGATTGACCGACAGGCAGTTCCGTGATATTCCACTTTGGTAAGGGAACACTCCCGGCAGCCAGCACCTTTTCATGGAGGAGCACCGATGAAACAGACCCTAGTTGTGGCGGTGGCATTGTGCCTGATATCAGGAGTGGCTTATGCCACGGATACTCGGATCCAGTCCATGGGCGGAAAAGAGAAGGCCTGGACAGTTGAAGACGAGACGAACGCACTCTATTTTCCCGCCACCATGGTACTCTTTCCAAACGTGGTCTACGTTGATGCCGGTCTCTCGCCCATCTATGCCGCTGATGATACCATCGGTGCCAACATCCCCTACAACGTTGGTTTCGGCGCGCACTATGCGTTTGGCGAAAACACAGTGCTCGGTTTCTATGGCTCCAGCCTCTCCCGCAGCCTGTCTGGGAATCTTCTGGACCGCGCTTTTCAGGGGAGGGGCAGTTGGACCTCCATGCAAGTGGATACAAAGGCCTTGGACGAATCGGGCGATCAGTCAATCAACAATGCCGATCACCAGGGAACGATACTTTTCGGCCAGCGGTTTGGGGCCGCTCGCCTCGGGGTCCTCCTTTCAATTTGGGGTGATGAGTATTCCATCGAGAGTCCTGAGGTGAGCTACCAGAAGAAGGGCGGCACCATCTTCGAGGGGAGCCTGGGATTTGGCTATGACATCGACCAGAACAACAACTTCGACCTGGCCCTCCGGTTCTGGTCTGGCGCCTTTAGTGACGAGAAGTTTATTCCGGACAATGGCGGCTCTATTGTTACTCGCTTCAAGTCTGACAGCAATTTCGGCTTCGACCTATATGGGAGAGGCATCTTTGCCATTCCCGGTGGGGAACGCATCGTACCCTACATCAATGTCGGTTTGGAGGGGGCGGGCATAACCTGGAACCGGGTCAACGGTGTGAAGGATGAGTTCTCCAGCTTCCATCTGGTCGCCGGAACTGACCTCCGAATTCAGCCCCTCGAGAACGTCTTCGTCTATCCCGGATTTGGTATTGCCGTTATGACCGAGAACCTCAACGAAGGCATCAATACGGCTGAGAACGAACTACAGAAACGCACCTTCATCGCGCCATTTGTGGGCGCCTCTGTAGATGCGCGAGTGGCCACCTGGTTCTCTCTTCGATTTGCCGCCCGCCAGTCTATTATCTTTGATGACTTGAATCACGGCGCAGGGGAAGAGGGCATGGAGAAAGGAGAGGGCGCAGAAGGGGCCGCCAAGGGCATGGACAATGAGACCTTGACCGAATTCTTGCTGGGGGCAGGCCTGCATTTCGGCCCTGTAACTATCGACTGGATGCTCAATCCAGCCTGGTTCCTGGAAGGAATGTGGTCTGACGGCGACGATCAGCTCAACTTGTCCTTTGTGGATGAGGATGGTGACGGCGCGGCGGACGGTGCTCAGTCTCCGGCTCGTGAAGAGGGTAACGGCTTTGCGTCCCAGTTGGCGGTGAAGTTTGTCTGGTAGGTTCCTCGAAGTCCCGCGAAATGCCTTGATTTGCCTCGGTGAGCAATTATAGTAACCCAAGTTTGAGTGAATATTTCCGGGCCACGGCCCGCATTCTTTTGGATGGATCACGCCCGCGTAAGCGCGCATTTGAGGGGGGAAAATGACCACGAAATACGTCTACAACTTTGCAACTAACGCGTCCGAAGGCGGCGCTGAAATGAAGAATCTACTGGGTGGTAAGGGGGCCAACCTCGCTGAAATGGGCGCCCTTGGGATTCCCATTCCCGCCGGCTTCACCATCTCGACCGATGTCTGCACGTACTACTATCAAAACGAGAATCAGTACCCTGGGGAATTGGCAGAGCAGGTAAAAGCATCCCTGGCATTTCTCGAAGAGCAGATGGATGCCGAGTTTGGTTCCGATGAGCAACCGCTGCTGCTCTCGGTGCGCTCCGGTGCCCGGGTATCGATGCCCGGCATGATGGACACCGTTCTTAATCTGGGTCTCAATGACAAAGCTGTTGAGGGACTCATTCGCCAGACTGGCGACGCTCGCTTCGCCTATGATTCATACCGACGCTTTGTCCAGATGTTTGGCGATGTCGTTCTCCAGGTTCGGCCGGCAACGGAAGATGACCACGACCCCTTCGAACTCGAACTGGAGAAGATGAAGAAGGAGCGCGGTGTTGAGCAGGACGTGGAGCTGAAATGGGAAGACCTGAAGGCGCTTGTCGGTAGGTTCAAGGATGTCGTTCGAGCCCACACCGGCAACCCCTTCCCCGAGGACCCCATGGAGCAGCTTTGGGCCTCCATCGGTGCGGTCTTTGGGTCGTGGGGCAATGAGCGGGCAGTGATCTATCGCGACATGAATGGCTTCGACCATGATTGGGGCACTGCCGTGAACGTTCAGACCATGGCGTTTGGCAATATGGGCGAGGGCTGTGCTACTGGGGTCGGCTTCACTCGCGATTCCGGCTCTGGCGAAAAGCGCCCCAACGGGGAGTTCCTCCTCAATGCGCAGGGCGAGGATGTGGTTGCCGGTATTCGGACGCCCTGGGAACTGACTTTGGCTGATTCCCGGATGCGGGCCAGGGACATGGGAATGGATGAAGCTACACGCATCTCCGAGTATCCCTCCCTCGAGGAGTTGATGCCAGAGATGTTCGGTCAGTTGATGGATATCTACGATCGTTTGGAAGCTCACTACCACGAGATGCAGGACGTCGAGTTCACGATCCAGAAGGGAAAGCTCTACATGCTCCAGACCCGGGTCGGAAAGCGAACTGGATTTGCGGCTGTGCGCATAGCGGTTGATATGGTGGATGAGGGACTTATTGGAGCGGAAGAAGCGATCATGCGGGTTACCCCTGATCAACTCGACCAGGTCCTCAAACCCATCTTTAATCCGGCTGACAAGGCCAGTGCTTTGAAAGCAGATCGAAATTTGTCGCGCGGTCTGCCCGCAGGTCCAGGTGCAGCCACGGGTCGTGTTGTTTTCACGGCTCGAGCCGCCGAAGCAGCGTCTAAGGCCTCTGATGACTCCATTGTGCTGGTGCGTCAGGAGACTTCTCCTGAAGACATCAAGGGGATGCGTCTGGCAGTGGGTGTCCTCACTGCACGAGGCGGTATGACTTCCCACGCGGCCCTTGTGGGCCGACAAATGGGCAAAGTCTGTGTGGTTGGCTGCGCCGAGTTGGACATTGACTACTCGGCCCGCCAGATGGTTGTCAACGGCAAGACCATTAAGGAAGGCGATTGGGTCTCTCTGGATGGCTTCACCGGTCAGATACTAGAAGGACGAATCGAAACCGTGGACTCAGAAGTTCTCGATGCAGTGACTCAGGGACGTGAGCCGCGTGACAATCAGGACATCTACTATCACTATACGAAGCTTATGGCGTGGGCCGATGAGTTCAAGCGACTGGCTGTGCGTACCAACGCGGACGAGCCCGAGGCAGCTCACATGGCTGTCCTAAATGGGGCGGTTGGCATTGGCCTTTGTCGAACTGAGCATATGTTCTTCGAGGGTGAGCGTATTCTTGCTGTGCGCGAGATGATCGTGGCCGAAACGCTGGCTGAGCGGGAGGCTGCACTGGCCAAATTACTGCCGATGCAGCGGCAGGACTTCAAGGGTATCTTCAAGGAAATGGACGGGTACCCCGTGACCGTTCGGACCCTCGACCCGCCGCTCCATGAGTTCTTGCCCCACGGCGACGATGGTGTGGTCGCGATGGCCAATGAGTTGGGCCTTGATGTACAGCGGGTCCGACACAAGGTCGAGACTCTCACTGAAGCAAACCCCATGCTCGGACACCGCGGCTGCCGTTTGGGAAACGTCTACCCCGAAATCACCGCGATGCAGGCTCGGGCCATATTTGAGGCCGCTGTGGAAGCCCAACTTGAGGGGGCCAGAGTCTTCCCCGAAATCATGATTCCGTTGGTGGGGCACGTCAACGAACTAAGCGGCCAGCGTGAGGTAGTCGAGCAGACGGCGCAGGCAGTATTCGCCGAACGCGGCACTACCGTCAAGTACCTGGTCGGCACCATGATCGAGTTGCCGCGGGCGGCCGTGACTGCCGATCAGATTGCCGAAGTAGCGCAGTTCTTCTCTTTCGGCACTAACGACCTGACACAGACTACATTGGGAATCTCCCGGGATGACGCTGGTGGCTTCCTCGGGCACTACCAGGAGGCCGGCATCTTCCCTGACAATCCTTTCGCCTCCCTCGACATACAGGGTGTGGGCGAATTGGTGAGAATCGCCGTGGAGCGCGGCCGCAGCACAAATCCCGACATAAAGCTAGGTATCTGTGGCGAGCATGGCGGCGATCCGGCATCGGTCCATTTCTTCCACCAGGTCGGCCTGAGTTATGTCTCCTGCTCGCCACCTCGCGTACCCATCGCTCGTCTGGCTGCAGCGCAGGCGAATCTGTTGGAGAAGAACGCCAACTGAGGTGATATGCGTGGAGTTGTAACAGCGGTTCTTCTCACAGTCGCCATCTTCTTCCTCGTGGCTGCGAGCATGCCTCTGCTGCTCCCTTCTCCCTGGGTCGTGGTCTCTGTGGTAGCTGCCGGGGTGCTCTGTCTGATAGTCCTCTTCCTCCAGTTGCGGCGAGGTCTCACGGTGCGTGTCGGGCGAGTCCTCCGGACTTTGCGTCGGGCTCCCGACACCAACTACGCCGCACGATGTCCTACCGGGGGCGACGAATTGGGCAAGTTGGGCGCTGAAATCAACGTTGTACTGCAGCGCCTGACTGACCTCAGTGTGGACGTTATTGATACGGACCGCGAACTGGCCTGGACCCAGAAGGAACTCTCATTCAAGGAGGAATTGGCCAACAAGGGCCGTCTCCTTCAGGCAACCAATGACCAACTTGAGAATCGACTCAAGGAATTGAGTCAACTCTTCGACATCAGTCGGACCCTGAACTCATCCCTGGAATTGGCCCCGCTCATGGAGCGTTTTTGCGAGGTAGGGGGCCGTACTCTCGAATTGGACCGCTTCGCCATTTGCGTTTGGAGTGAGCGTCGCAAGGCCCTGGTTGTACGGGGTCTCTCCGGGTTCGACGAAGGGGAGGGTGCGCTGATGGGCATGCGAGTTTATCCGGGCGAAGGCATTACGGGTACGGTCCACGAGACGCGCACCATGCTCTATGTGCGCGACATAGACAAGGACCAGCGTTTTCTTCATTTCCGCGGGAAGGCACGTCTGAACGGTTCTTTGCTCGCTTTACCGCTGCCCTCGGGTAACCAATCGGTAGGTGTACTACTGCTCCAGCGGAATCAAGTCGATGCCTTCACTTTTGAGGATGTCGGTCTCTTCCATATTATCGCCAACCAGATCGCGGGGGCCGTCTCCAATTCCCTCCTCTATCAGAAGACAAGGGAATTGGCCACTCACGATGAGCTCACGGGTCTCTACAACCGGCGGATGTTGGAGCGGCGACTTGAGATGGAATGGGAGCGAACCAACCGATTCAATAGCGTGCTCGCGTGCATCATGATCGATGTGGACCATTTCAAACAGTTCAACGACGAGCACGGGCACCTGGTTGGCGACGACGTTTTGCGTCACACTGGGAAGTTTCTGGCCGAACAGGTACGTCGGGTCGATTCCATTGCTCGCTTTGGTGGCGAGGAATTTGCGGTCCTCCTGCCGCGCACCGACAAGGCAGAGGCATTTGCGGTGGCCGAGAAACTGCGGATCTCCCTGGCGGAATCAGATTTGCCTGCCGCGGAAGGCGATAAACCTCTCCACCTGACCATCTCTCTTGGGGTGGCATCAACCGAAGATGAGCCGACCTCCTCCAAGCAGTTGGTGGACATGGCAGATCGCGCACTTCTCCTCGCTAAATCGCAAGGACGAAATCGAGTTGTCGTCTATGGGGATTCTGGCGGGGAGACCTAGGTAAGGCGGTCCCCCCGCCGATGCGAATGTTCCAGGGACCTACAGCTTTTCCTTCAAAGACGGGGCGGGCTTGAAGCCAACGCCCTTGCTGGCCTTAATCGTGATTTCCTGGCCCGTACGGGGATTCCGGCCCTTACGAGCCTGACGGGTCTTCACCGTGAAGGTGCCGAAGCCGGGGTATGCAAAACGGCCATCTTCTTTGATGGCTGCGCCGACGGTTTCAAAAACTGCTGCGACGATGTCGCCAGTCTGCTTTTTGTTGAGACCATCTGTTGCGCCCTGGATTCTTTCAATCAGTTCCGCTTTCGTCATTGTACTTCCTCCAAATAGGTTGGTTGAAACAAGCCTCGCTCCTGAAAAATACCGTTCATTCTCTTCAGGACCAGTTGAAGATAGGGCGTCAGATTGGGGCTGTCAAGGGGAAAAAGTGCTTCAACCCCGCGCCAGTCAACGGTTTAAGGGACTTTTTCGGTAGTTGGGAGCGGTCGAAGAGATCGAAATCACCCGATCTGGGGGCGCAAATGCCCCCTGCAATAGTGCGAAAAGTCTTGCCGTCAAAGGGGGAAGTCGAGCTTCTCGAGGGCGTGGTAGACGACCACATGGGCCGCTGCCGCGAGGTTCAAACTGCGCACGTCTGAGCGTATTGGAATTGACAGTAGTCGGTCCGCAAACTGGCCCAGCACCTGGTCCGAGAGCCCGATGCTCTCCGGCCCGAAGACGAAGACCTCGTTCCCGGTGTAGGCTACCTCAGCGTAGCATCGGTCAGTCTTGCGAGTGAGAAAGTAGACCGGGCGCTCTACCATCAAAGCGAGGAAGGTGTCGAGGTCCTGGTGGACTCCCATGCAGACGCTGGCCCAATAGTCGAGCCCCGCCCGTTTTAAATGTTTGTCATCGATTGCAAAGCCAAGTTGGCCTACTAGATGGAGACCGGTTCCGGTGGCTGCGCAAAGCCGGGCAATGGAGCCTGTGTTTTGAGGTATCTCTGGAGTGACCAGGGCAATATCGATCATTAGAATCGCCACCAGAGGTCGACCCATGGATAGACTGGAATGTCTACCGTGTCACCAGCCTGTCCACTTCGGGGGTCGGTGGCGTTCTTGAAGTCGGTGGAGATGGGGAATTCGCCGAAGGCCGCCCCAATTCCAAGTCGGGTGCGGCCCAACTGCCGGGCGTAGATAAGGGTTCCGGTGGGGTAGTGTGACCCATCACCATTGAACCAGTCGCCCCGAACTTCTGCAAGGAGGAGGTTCACTTCGTTGAAGAGCAGGTGGCCATTCAGTCGGTAATAGACTCCGGAATTGTGCTGGTTGAGATCGGTGGTGAAGCCGCCGAAGCGGACCAGATAACCTGTCGCCGCGGAGAGCTGCACGCTCCGACCAAGAGCCTGGGAGAAGACGACTCCCGCCTGGAAGTAACCAGGCATTGGGTCAGTGCTGCCGGTCTCAGTCTCACTCTCTGTCGTTTCGCCATACTCCAGGACGAGCAAGCTCTGCTGATAACCAGCCTCCAGAGCAACAGCACTACTGTCATCGAGGATATTGACCCTGGCCCACAGGTTGGGAGTCAGGAGGAGTAGTAACGCGGGGTGAGTGAAGATCGTGACTCGCTCTACGAGGCCGTAAGCCAGGGGACTGACAATGCCGACGATGGTCTCGCCCTTCCCCAGAACCCTGGCGCTGCCGTGGACTATTTCGCGAGGATGGTCCCACGCCCGAGCCGGGCCGCCCCAAATCAAGGTGAGCGCCAGGACTCCTAGCAGCAGCCCACGCATATCAGTGAACCACTGGTTCCGACGGTTTGACTGCGGGCACCTTAATGACACCAAATCGTTCTTCGTATTTCTTTACGTTGTCCGTGAGGGCCATTAGCAGCCGCTTGGCGTGCACTGGATTCGTAATGATGCGGGAGAGCACCTTCCCTCTCGGCTGTTGCGGTTGCATGAAAACGAAATCGAACAGGAACTCGCTGGGAGTGTGGTTCACCATGGCGAAGTTGATGTAACGGCCTAGCGCTATCTCTTCGTCCATTTGCAACTGTAGGTTGGGCCTCCGGCGTGGCCCCCTGGGCTTGCTTTCGTCCGCCATTGGTTCCTCTCCTCTGGCAAGTGGCACCGGCCCCCCGCGGCGGGTCACCGTGGCAGAACCTGTTGCACATCATGGTCGGTAGTGTAGCATGTTTTGCGGCAAGCTGAAAAAAGGGAGGTGACCTATGGCGAAGCACATCTTGGCCATCGATCAGGGGACCACTGGAACCACCGTTCTACTGGTGGACCGAGCCGGCTCTGTTAGAGCGCGAGGCTATCGTGAGTTTCCACAGATCTTTCCGCAATCAGGTTGGGTGGAGCACGATCCAGCGGAGATCTGGCGAAGTACCGTAGACGCAATTGCGGCGGCACTGACGGCCGGAGGAATCGCCGGCTCCTCGGTGGCAGCGATCGGGATTACCAATCAGCGTGAAACAACTCTGCTCTGGGACCGGCGAAGCGGAGCCCCGGTGTATAACGCCATCGTCTGGCAGTGCCGGCGAACCGCCGATATGTGCGCCACGCTCAAGGAGAGGGGATTGGAGCCGCTCTTTCGGGAGCGGACCGGGCTTGTTCTCGACCCCTATTTCTCCGGCACCAAGCTGGCTTGGATTCTGGAACAAGTTAATGGAGCGAGGGCGGCGGCCGAAAGTGGCAGGCTGGCCTTTGGCACCGTCGATTCATACCTCGTTACCAGGCTCTGTGGACTAGATGTACATGTTACGGACGTCTCCAACGCCTCGCGCACCCTATTAATGAACTTGGAAACTCTGGATTGGGATGACGAGTTGATGGAATCGCTTTCCATTCCGGCCTCTGTGTTGCCGCGTATCGTTGGCAATTCGGAGGTAATGGGGCGCACCACAGGCGTTCCAGGGTTGCCAGATGGTATTCCCGTGGCAGGGATGGCCGGCGATCAACAAGCCGCGCTCTTCGGGCAGGTCTGTTTCGCTGCCGGGGAGGCCAAGTGCACCTACGGCACCGGAGCCTTCATGCTCACCAACATCGGTCATTCGCCGATTGCCTCGCAGCACGGTCTCCTGACCACAGTTGCGTGGCAGTTGAACGAAGAAGTCTCTTATGCCTTTGAGGGAAGTGCCTTCATCGCAGGGGCTGCCGTACAATGGCTTCGGGATGGTTTGCGGATAATAGATGCTGCCCCGGAGATTGAGGCACTTGCTGCCTCGGTACCTGACAGTGGTGGCGTTGTCTTTGTCCCGGCGTTGGCCGGACTGGGAGCCCCACATTGGCGACCGGAAGCCCGTGGTGCCATGCTCGGCCTGACCAGAGGTACAACACGGGCTCATGTCGCCCGTGCCGTGCTGGAAGGCATCGCCTTGCAAAACCGCGACATCATGAATGCCATGGAGGAGGACCTGGGTGAGCGACTCGCCGTTGTCCGAGTCGATGGTGGGGCCGCGGCCAATAATCTGCTCATGCAACTCCAGGCCGATCTCCTAAGGACAACAATTCGTCGACCCACGTTGCTTGAAACCACCGGGTTTGGAGCGGCCTTCCTGGCCGGATTGGGGGTTGGATTCTGGGAGGACCGGGAGACGTTGCGCAAGGTTTGGCGCCTGGACCGCGAGTTTGAACCTGACCCGGCAACGCCTGTTGACGAGATGCTGGAGCGTTGGCGAGGTGCAGTAGGAAAGGCATGATGGCTCATTTTTTTTTGAAGGTTTTGCTCCCACCAGGCGTCTGCCCGACCCGTAATTACAAGCGGTTGGAAGAGTAGCCGCTCTCTGGTAAGATGCCCAACGGAGGACACCATGAAAGGAATCAATTATCTGGCTTTGGCCCTGGCGATTTCCTTCTCTAGCCTCAGTGGCTGTATCATTACAGAAACCGAGTACGTCAGCACCAACTATGAGTGTTGGAGCGATTGGGATTGTCCCTACGACATGTTCTGCACGTCAAGTGGTTCCTGTCGCTACTACGAGGGTTGCAGCAGCGACTATGATTGCGCACCGGGATACTCCTGTGGTTTAGACGGCGCCTGCCTGCAGGTCGAGGGTTGCTACTACGATTGGGAATGTCAGGAATACCTCGGGGTGGGCTTCGAATGTGACTATGGATCGTGCGTGAAGTCTGAGCGCTGTTACTCTGACTACGATTGCTCATTTGGATTCCAATGCGAAGCTGACGGCTTCTGCTATGAGATGATCGTGGAAGATGGTTGCTACGACGACTACGACTGCGCAACCGCTTGCAACTCCTACCTCGACTGCCCTGGTTCCACCTCCTACTGTTTGACCAACGGCCTTTGCTCCAACTCCGTGGCCAACTTCTGCGGTGCTGATGCACGTTGTCACTTCGGAGGCACCTGCCTCGACGATCAAGATTGTGGCACTGGCTTTGAATGTACGCCGGAAGGTTTCTGTCGGGAGAACACCTGCTACGAGGTCCCTTGCCCGTCCGGCTATATCTGTGCCACCGACGGTAATTGCTATATGACCGTCGGTGATTGTTTCAGCGATATCGACTGTGCCTTTGGTGAAGTCTGCGGCCCGGACGGCTTCTGCTATGAGGAGGTCTATGAGTGCCACGACGATGTTGACTGTCCGGTTGACTTCTACTGTGGGCAGGACCTCTCCTGCTGGCCGCTATCGCAGTGCTTTGACGACTACGATTGTGGTGGCTACCAGGCCTGCATCAACGGGAGCTGTCTGGATGTCTACACCTGCATCGACGACAATGATTGCCCCTGGGGGGCCATCTGCGATTTGGATGCGCACTACTGTGTAGCCTACTAGTTCGAGCAAACTTCGCCCTTCCCATAGACTCACATCCACCAAATCCAACGATTTCCGTTCATCAGTAATTGGCTAGGCGTTGGTCAGGAAAGCCTCGACCAGGGCGGCGGTCACTTCTGAATCACGTCTTGACGGATGGAGGAACTTCCGGAAGAGAGCCTTCTTCTCAGGTCTTAGAGTCGGCATTGCCTTGAGCAGTCGTCTTCCATCTTCATAGTTAATCTCGGGATGGTGTTGGATACCCCATACCGGCCCTTCCTTCCAGCGGATGGCTGCATTGGCGCAATCCTCCGACCAGGCCATTCGAGTCCAGTCAGAGGGCAGCGGTGAAACCTCGTCAAAATGGGAAGTGAAGACGGAGAAGAGCGAGGGAAGCTCACCCATTACTGTGTCTCGCTGGCCGTCGGGGGCGGTCAAGAAGGTGTCAACCCAACCAAACTCCGGAGTCTCCGTGGCTTGTACAAACTCCTTTCCGGAAAGGGCCCGGACAGCCAGTTGCTGACCAAAGCAGCTAGCGAGAATGGGCATCTCAAGAGCGGCCATCTCCCGCACCAATTCACATTCGGCGAGGATCCACTCATCGTCATTGAGAATCGATGATTCGCTGCCGGTGATAATCACGTGGGAGTAGTTGTCAAGCCGATGAGGAAACTCCCCCATCGGTGGCATGACCGCGTCGAAATCGCAATTTGCATAGCGAGTCCAATGCCCCACCGGGCTGTAAATGCTGGAGTCAAGGGAATTGTCGATGATGAGGAGTCGAGACGACGTTGGCATGGAACCTCCTTGGGACTAATCTGCCAGAGGCATAGTAGCACAGTCTGGGGGAGTGGAGAAAGGCCTTCTCCGGGCCCCCTCCAAACTCGGTCTCGCGTGCGTAGCGTAGAAGCCCATTTACATTTGTGGTAAGGTACCAGTCACTCTGGATTGAGCGCTTGTTGCTCACTGGGAGGTTGTACATCATGAGTTTCTCCAAAGGTCAACTACTCGCTGCTGGCGCAGGCTTGATGGTAACGCTGGCGATTCATCTGTCGGGCTGCATTGAGTCACGTTGTTACGGTGATGCCGATTGCCCATTTGGCAAGGTCTGTATTGAGGAGTCGGGCAAATGCGTGGCACCTGAATGTACGGCTGCGGCCCCCTGTCCGGCCGGCTATCTCTGCAGCAACTCCTTTTGCGAAAAAGGTTGCCTGGAAGATGAGGAGTGCGGTGAGGGGTTCAGGTGTGTAGGCGCGGTCTGTACCCCATATCAGGAGGAGTGCAATTGCACTGGAGCGCCGCCGTTTTGTGGCGAGGATTTGAACCCCAATTCGGTGAGTAGCGGTCAAGAGGTCTGCTCAGATGTTCCAGGAGAGGGTGGTGTGGCACTCTTCTTCGGGTCGGTGAAGTGTTCCCATTGCTGGTCCAACTTTGAGCGGATTGAGACTATGCGGGACGAGTTGTTGGCGGAGGGGTATCCGGTGACATCATACTTCATCCATCTGAAGACGGTAGAGGCCAACTCTTCAACTGTCGGAGAGAGTATGCATTGGTCCTCGTCGCCGGTGGTGGCGGATACGGACGAATTGTCAATCTGGGATGACTACTTAGCCACCTGGTATCATTTCGTCATCATTGACCGGCATGGTTGCGTGGCCAACCACTTTGGACCCGTCGTTCCGAGCCACTTCGATGGTGAGCAAAACGTTATCCGTCAGGCGTGGATCGACTCGCTAAGCAGTGAGTGCCCCGGCCTCCCAGGCGGGGACGACATCGGTCCTGAACTGCCCGACACATCGGCGCCTGATGCGTTTCCCAAGGACGTTGTCGAGGATGGTGATTCGCTGATCCTCGATAGCTTCCTGGAGGTGATGGACTCCATTTCTGAGGATACGTCCGATCTCCCGTCCGTTCAGGAAGAGGTTAGCGACTCGGGTGATTTCACGAGTGGTGTGGATACCTCCCTGGGGGACATCGCAAATGCTGACGGCACTGGCGTCGAGCCAGCGGAGTTCTGTCAGGTCGTAGGTACCGACCCCATCGAGTTGGGGGACCAGGTGCCCGATTTTCTGTGCGTCGACAGTAATCCGGAATCTGCCTCCTACAAAGGGACCTTCTCTTCTGATGGGATGAAAGGGAAGGTATGGTTGGCCTATTTCGGCTCCTGCACGTGAGGCGGGTGCCAGCAGCAGGCTGCTGCTATCGAGGCACTTTTGGAGGAGCAATCGGGGAGTTGGGCAAATCAGGTTCAGGCGGTGATGATTAATCAGCAGGGAAGTGGTTACGCCATCGACGGATGTAGCGAGAAGTCAGGGATTCCCATTGGGCAGGATGACGATGAGGGGTCTTTGTGGATTGCCTTTGGCGGCAAGTACAACTCCATCTCTATCATCTCACAGGAAGGGGTTTTGAAACATCAGATCTATCCATCGTCGTTCCCGGCGTCGGAAGAGGAGATTTTGGATGTTGTGGCGGGGCTGTTGCAGTAGCATTATCGGCCTTGGAGTGCTGCTGATTTGGGGCGCAACTCTGGCCGGTGAACCGGGATATCTGATATCCGCCTGCGATGAGAAGGCGGGGGCGCTGCTCCCTGATGATCCGGCCGCTGCGCGAGTTCGTGTCAAGGCTCTCGCAAAGAGCGGTTCCTCCCCTATCTGCACTGCTGCTCTGGGGGAAGCCTACTTCCTCGAAGGCAATGATTTCTGGGCAATCCGAACGCTCCAGCAGGCGCAGGAGATTATTGCTGACACCCCGGTCTCGCCCGAGGCAACGCGACAGGTAGAGTGGTTGCTCTGTCTGGCTCTGGTCCGCACTGAGCAATGGGAGGATGCTATCGGGTATTGCCTCCCGGGAGAGGCCGACGATAGGTCGATTCGCTCGATGCTCGATTACTACGGTGGAGTGGCCGCGTTTAAGACCGGGGATGATGTTGCTGCGGTGCGGCGACTGGCCAACCCTGTTCCGTTTCTTCTCGACCCTTCCGCTCGCCGCTTTCTTACTCTCTCCATCGGCCGGCTCGCTGGTCTACGTCCAGGATTTGACCTCACCCTTGGCAGTGCCGTTGCGTTCGATACAAACGCGCTGATGGCTCCAGATGATGCGGCGGTGGTGGGCATTGTCGGAGATGTGGAGGCTTTCAAGAGCATCAATTGGATGGAGGCTGGATATCGCTTCCACAACATGGGACGGTACCTCTTCTCGGTCAAAGGAGATGCCTCCCGCAGTGACCATTTTGCTGAGCTCCCTAGATCGGTAAACGCGACCGCTCTGGGGGCCTCGGCAACGGTGCAAAGATATGGAGTTCTAGGCCAGGGGAAGATTGCCTGGGAAGCGCGTTATGGTTATCGGGTGACATTTCTCGACGGTGGTGAGGCGACGCTCAACGATGACTTCTTCGGTTTCTTGGAGGCGCACACCCTCTCCCTGGGTCCGTCGATTTGGAGTGCTGCCGGTCATGGCTTGAGTATTCGTTACGCCGTCTCAAAGCAGCGGTTCGCCGAGTTGGTGCGCAACGGTTACTCGCACAACGTCTCCATGGGAGAGGAGTTTGTGTTGGCTGATAATTTACGGCTGGCAATTGCCCAGGGCGGGACCTTCAGCCATGCCGGCCAGCCATACACCCGGTGGGGCGCCTCCCTTGGCACTTTCCTGGCGTGGCAACCGGCCGCGGCGTGGACAGTGACGGCCCGGGGAACTGGTCTCTACGAAGATTACTTTGATTCTAAGGGCTACTTCGACGCGAGCGGTGGTCGCTCGGACTGGAGCTACGTGGCTCGCCTGGAACTGGACCTGCTCCTTGGCTGGGGATTCACGGCAGGCGTATTTGGTGGTGCCGCGGGCCGCCATTCGTCAATTGACCCCTTGACGTTTGATAAGTTGGAGGGTGGGGCGCAACTTAGCTGGAATTACGGAGAATTGCGATGAAGGCTGGTGTACTTGGACTGCTATTCGTAGTTGCAGGGTTCTCGGTTGGTTGTGCTACCGGTGGCACCACTGTCCGTTCTCAAGTGGCTGTGATGATTTCGGCTGCTGGTCCGGTGGAAGCGACTGAGGAAGATGAGCTGGCTGCCTACGCGCCCGAGCAGTTCCTGGCTGGACAGGCGGGCCACGGGCTGGCCGGGGATCTGGACCTGTCCGCGTCATGTGGGTGCGCCGAAACGAGCGGTAGTGGACCGACGGGGAGCGGCGGCCCTGCCGGTGGCCCCGGGGTGGAGCACAAGCAAACCGCCCGGCTTAGAGTGATTGTCAAGTTGCCTCAACTTCCCGCCAAACCATAACGGAGGCTGCCGTCTGCATGGGATTTCGTCAAGGGATAATCCTGGACGGCTACGTGGACGAGCCCACTGCGCTGGGCGTTCCGCCTTACATCTCTCCCTACCCTCGCTATGTGGCAGGGGCTTTTGAAATTGCTGGAGTACCATACCGGTACATGACGGTCGATTTGTGGCGGCGGGACCCTGAGTTGCAGGAGTTCGTGCGGGCTGACTCGGGGACCCTGGTGGTGGTGATTTCGGGATTGACTGTGCCGGGCCACTATCGCGGGGGAACGCCGATTACGTTGACTGAGTTGAATCGTGTCGTTCAGTCGTCCCAGGGGCGGGTGCTGATTGGTGGCCCGATTCGCCACGGCTACACCATGACCGGCGGGACTGCGGCTCTGGGTGTGGAAGGGTTGGCCGGTGGCAACGTAGTTGTAGGAGATCTTGATGAGGCTGTCGCTCTGACCCTTGATGGAGAGGAGCCCGGACGGCCGGCCCGACCACTGGCAGCCGTCGCTCAGCGGGCCGTGGCCGGAGCTCGAGCAGTGGAACAGCATGCGGTTTTTCCCCACATCATTTGCGAGATTGAAAGTGCCCGTGGATGTGAGCGCGTAGACCACTGCTCGTTTTGTACCGAAGGGCTCCAGGAGGGTCTCGATTTTCGCTCCCATGAAGCCATCGTAGGCGAGGTGGAGGCGCTGGCTGCCGTCGGCGTCAACCACTTCCGGCTGGGCAAGCAGCCCAACTTCTTCGCGTGGCCTGGCCGCCGTACCTCAGAGGGTAACATTGGCCCCGACCCGGACTCGATCAGCGCCCTCTACCGCGATATTCGAAGGGTGGCTCCAGATTTGCACACGCTTCACATCGATAACGTAAACCCCGGTTTCGTTGCCGCCCATCCCGACGAGTGTCTTGATATCGCGCGGACCATCGCTACTTACAATACCGGGGGCGACGTTGCGGCCATGGGCGTTGAAAGTCTCGACCCCGTGGTTATCGCCCGAAACCGCCTGAAGTCGTCCCCCGAAGCCTCCCGGAAGGCAATCGAGATTATCAATCGGGCAGGGCGGGGCAGGAGCGATCGGGGATTGCCCGATCTCCTGCCGGGCATCAATCTCCTCTATGGGTTGCCGGGCGAAAGTGCAGCAACATACGAGCTCAACATGAGCTTCCTGGAGGGTCTACTGGAAGACGATCTACTGGTGCGGCGCATCAATGTCAGGCAGGTCATGGTCTTTCCCGGAACGGAACTGTACCGTTGGAGTGGTGGTCGCCAGCCGAAGCTCAACAAGGCCCGGTTCAAACGATTCAAGCGGCGTCTCTTTGAAAGCGTGGAGCGGCCGATGCTGGAGCAGGTGGCCCCCGTCGGTACGATCCTGCGAGGGGTGGTGACGGAGTTTCGTGACGGTGACGTGACCTTCGGGCGACAGCTCGCATCCTATCCCCTGCTTGTGGGGATCCCGTTTGTCCTGGGCATGGCACAAGCGCTGGACGTAATGGTGTTCGGACACGGTTTCCGTTCGGTCACCGGGTTACCCTGGCCCTTGCCGGTGAATACGCTGCCGGAGAAGGGGTGGAGCGCGATCCCCGGGGTCGGCCAGAAACGGGCACGCCGGATTCGAGCTGCAGCCCCCTTCAACAACCTCGAACAACTGCTGTCGAGTCTGGACGAACCGGCCATTCTCGCCCCCTTTGCCGGGGATTTTGACTACTCTCATATTTGAGCGATTTTTCTGGTCATATAGATTTGCTTCTCTCGGCTCGGCTACGTAAGCTGTTCTGGCCGTTTATACACAACTGGGGGAGGTCCAAATGTCGAGTGCGCGCGGTCTGCCGGTCTGTCTGGCCGGTGTAAGTCTTGTTCTGCTGGTAATTTGTGGTTGCAACGACGTCCCGATTCACCGCGTCAACCAGACATTTGCTATCGAAGTAAGCGAAATCTCGGAGAACCAGGATCCTATCAAGCTCGACTTCTTGTGGGTGATTGACACCTCCTCATCCATGAGCGAGGAGCAATTGGCTCTGGCCACCGGATTCCAGGGCTTCGTTGACGTTTTGCAGAAATACCTGAGGAACATCGACATCAGGGTGGCCGTGACAACGATGGACCCATTCGATAAGGAACGCGGCTACTGCGGATTCAACAGTGAGCCTGCGCAGTACTTCCTGCCCGCCAGTATCGAGAAGAGGGTGCTACCCTGTCTGGGGAATGCGGACTGTGTACAGAAGTTTGGGCCGGGGTGGGAGTGTAACGCCACGAACAACGCGACGAACCTCTACAGCCTCAACCGGTCAATCAACAGTAGTTGTGAATACCGATGCAAAGGCGACGCAGACTGTTGCGGTGAGTTTTGCTTCGAGGAATTTTGCGGTACTGACCAGGCTTGTCTGATGAATCGGTGCGAAGGTGCGCCGACGGATGACTGCACTTTCTTCTGCTACGCCCCAGGGGGAAGCGCTGTTTCATCGGGCTGTATGCGACCACCGGAAACGGAGGATTGCCCGTCGTCGTTGCCAACGGTGCTGACTACGAACACGCTTGACCACTTCAAGTGTATCGCTACCGCCCAACCGAAGCAGGGAGGCAGTTCAGCTTTCGAACAGGGAATGCGCTGTGCCTGGATGGCCCTCGACCCGGAGGGTCTGAATGCGGACCAGGCTCAGGGGTTCTTGCGCGAGGATGCCTATCTCGTCCTTGTCTTCGTCTCGGATGAAGACGATTGCAGTGTGGCTGAGAAATTCCATTCTGTGGGCTGGGAATGTGATGACGATTTAGATTGCAAAGCGCTTCCCGGAAGTTGCAAATTGGACGTGCCCACTTCCACGGCAAAGGGCAAGAAGACGAAGACTTGCGTTGGCACCATCAAGAAGGACTACCGCGAGAAGTGCGAGCTTCTGGGGGAGTATAAGGGCAAGACGACCAACGATTGCATAGCTGACAAGAATTGCGCTGACTGTCAAGGTGATGAAGATTGTGACGACGGGTGGTATTGTAAGGGTGGGAAGAAGTGTCGCCCCAAGTCCTATCATTTCAGTCACTACGCAACCCATCAAGACGGTCTCGGGGCGCCGTTGAACGCCTTAGCACCGGTGGCGGGCTACTACTCCCGATTCCGCTCGCTGAAGTCGGACCCAGCGAAGGTCCTGGTTGCCGCGGTAGTGGGTGATGGTATCCTTAAGCCTCCTGGAAACAAGTCAGGCGAACCGGACGAGGAATCGCTGATTTCGAGTGCCTGCATGGAGCTGGACGTGCTGCCAGCCTGCCAGGAATATGGGTTGGCCCTGAAAGGAGATAAGAAGGGCTGTCGTGGGAAGACCATGCGTGCCGGTTGCGAAGACTTTCGGGAGGTTATGCTCGATTGTGTCCGCGAGTGCTTTGTGGCGTCGGCTGGGCAATCGGGGCCCACTGCCTCCGGCACCTATGTTTGTGACAGCGAGTACGGACAGGCGACCTGGGGTAGCCGCTATCAAAGGTTGGTAGAGATGTTCGGCCCTAATGGTATCTCATCGAATATCTGCGCGCCGGACGGGATCGCACCAGCTTTGCAGACGATTGCTGAATTGGTGGTCAAGCGGGTCACGAAGATCTGCCTGCCTATCGAGCCGAAGCGGGACGAGAATGTGGTTGTGACGCTAGCGCTGGCCGGCGAGGACGGGTCATTTGGGGCGGCTCTGAAGCTCACCGAGGGCCCCTCGAAGGAGGGGGGCGACTATCGTATTGAATTCCCTACCCAGGAGTGTTGTTTCCCGGATGAAGCGGGCGAATGCACGGGCACTTTGAAGGCAATTACCTTCCACGACATTCTCGACCCCGACTCCCGCATCGAAGTCCGTTACGAGGCCAAACTGGGCGACTGATGGCAGGCAAACAGAGTTTGCTTCTCCCGCGCGCATAGTCTATACTTTACGCTGTTGACTGTCCGTGAGGAGTGTACAATGGCTATTCGCCTTCGAAATTTGGTCCTGTTGCCCGCATTGGGAGCCTTTCTTTTCAGTGCTGTGGCATGCAATGACGTGCCGATTCATAACGTCAGCAAAACGTTTGCCATCGAAGTGAGCGAAGTGTCGGAGAATCAGGACCCGATCCAATTGGATTTTCTGTGGGTGATCGATAGCTCCGCCTCCATGTGCCAGGAGCAGTTTGCGCTGGCTCAGAGCTTCGATAGCTTCGTGATTGAGCTTCAAACTTACTTGAAGAACATCGACATCCGGCTTGCCGTTACGACCATGGACGCTTTTGACAAGGACCGGGGTCGGGGCGTTTTCAACAACACCGCGGCAACCACCTTCCCGCCGGCATGCTTTGAGACGCGAGTCCATCCCTGCCTTGGCAACGAGGACTGTCAGAAGAAGTTCGGTTCCGGTTGGGAGTGCAAATCTTACCCCGCCGACGACATGTACAACATGAATCGCTCCATCAACTCCTACTGCATCTACCGCTGCAAGACGAGCGGCGATTGTTGCGGCGAGTTTTGCTACGAGGACAAGTGCGGTGAAGACCAGAGTTGCCTCTTGACAGAGTGCGATGGTGCCCCGACCGATAAGTGCACCTTCGAGTGTCGTACCCCGGGACAGGGAACCAGCGGCTCGGGCTGTCTGCGTCCGCCTGATACGGGAGATTGCCCGTCGTCGGTGCCGCCGGTGCTCAGCATCAATACTCTCGACTTCTTCAAATGCAATGCCACGGTGGAGCCTCAACAGAACTACACGGCCAATATTGAGCAGGGACTCAAGACAGCCTGGATGGCCCTCGACCCAGATGGTGAGAATGCGGAGCAGGCAACTGGGTTTTTACGGCCAGATGCCTACCTGATTATTGTTTTCGTTACCGATGAAGATGACTGCTCAATCCACGAGAAGTTTGCCTCGCCGAACTACATTTGCGACACGGACGATGACTGTGTCAACGGTGCCGGCAAGTGCAAGACCGACGTCTACTTCTCCAAGAAGAAGGGGAAGCAGATCAAGCTTTGCGAGGGGCTCGTCAAGAAGGACTACTACAATGTTTGCTCGCTGCTCGGAGACTTCAAAGGCGACACGCACCATAGCTGCGTCTATGATCTCGATTGTCGGGATTGCCAATCGGACGAGGATTGCGATTACGGGTGGCACTGCAAGCAGGACAAGAAGTGCCGACCCTACATTTACAGCCTGAGCAATATAGCGACCTATCAGACACCCCCGGGAACTCCCATTAACGCGCTCACTCCAGTTGCCGAATACTACTCGCACTTCCGCTCCCTCAAGGCTGACCCCGCCAAGGTTCTGGTGGCCGCCATTGTGGGGGATGGAACGCCTATGGCACCGGGTGGCAAGGCTGGTGAGCCGGAGCAGGATTCGCTCATCTCCACGGCCTGCATGGCTAACGAGAAGTTGGCTCACTGCACGGCCTATGTTGCGGCCAGCAAAGACGTGTCAGAAGGTTGCGAAGAAGCCCCCGAATCTGAAGATTGCGACGAGTTCTTCCGGGTCAAGCGAGAGTGCGTTCGTGAGTGCTACATTGCCTCCAAGGGAGACCCGCAGAATCCGACTGTGGCGAAGAACTCCTATATTTGCGAGAGTCAATATGGCAAGGCCGATTTTGGCTCCCGGTACGTACGTCTGGCCGAGATGTTTGGCCCCAACGGCATGATCTCCAATATCTGCTCTGAAGATGGCGTCACGCCTGCGCTCAAGACTATCGCTGAGCTTGTGATTAAACGCGTCACCAAGATCTGTCTCCCCTTCGAGCCCAAGGATGGACAGACGATATTCGTGAGCCAGACCATCGTTCACGATGATGGCTCGATGGAAGAACCGACAGTCCTAACGAAAGGCGACGCGGCGGCTGGCGGAGACTACCGAATTGAATTCCCGACACAGGAGTGCTGCTTCCCGGATGATAAGGGGAACTGCACCGGTACACTCAAGGCCATCACCTTTAATGAGGTGCTGGATCCCAAGTCCAAGATTGAGGTTCGCTACGAGGCCCAACTCGGCGATGCCGAAGAGGAAGAACTGTAGGACCTTGCCCCCTGGACCGACGGGACTTTTCTCCCACAAAACTACGTTGAGGGAGTGCGCGCAGTTCATCCTCGAAGAGGAGGAGTTGGATGCAGAAAATCGGTACGCTTGAGCCGGGTGCACTTTCCGAACTCCGGCATGACCCGGTGCAGCGCCGTTGGGTTATTGTCGCCAGTGAGCGAGGTCGGCGTCCCATCGATTTTGCCACCGACAGAGAGGAAGAGAGGAAGGAAAGTGAGTGTCCGTTTTGTGCCGGTCGGGAGGAGATGACACCGCCAGCCATATCACTCTATCCCGAGAGTGCGCAGAGGGGGGGGGACCCGTGGCAAGTCCGCGTTGTTCCCAACAAGTTCCCGGCCCTTCGCACGGAGCGAGATCTGGTGCGAGGTGCAGTGGGACCATTCGACGTGATCTCCGGTGTCGGCGCGCATGAAGTAGTGATAGAAACTCCCGACCATGGCCCCGACCTGATGGATCTGCCTATTGAGCAGATAGCCCGCGTGCTGCGGGTCTATCGCGAGCGGATCCTCGACCTCCGGAAGGACAGTCGTTTACGCTATATCCTGGTCTTCAAGAACAGTGGAGGGGCTGCTGGGGCCTCGCTACCCCACTCTCATTCACAGATAATGGCTACGCCCGTTACACCCCGTACGGTTGCCATGGAGTTGACGTCAGCGCGGGAGCATTACCAGCTAAAGGAGCGTTGCATCTTCTGCGACCTTCTCAGTTTTGAGTTTGAGAGGGGTGAGCGAATAGTCATGGAGGACTCTGAGTTCGTAACGCACTGTCCTTACGCCTCTCGTTTTCCCTTTGAGATGCACCTCTTCCCCCGGCACCACGGTCATGACTTTGCTCTGCAGGATGATTCCACCTTGCTGAAGCTTGCCGTTCATCTCAAAGAGGTATTGGGCCGAATGGACAAGGTGTTGGACAAGCCCTCGTTCAATTTCATGCTGCACACCGCCCCCAGTGTCCATAAGCAGCCTACCAGGCGCCATTATTGGCAAACCCTGGAAGTTGATTGGCATTGGCACCTGGAGATTCTGCCCCGCATCTCCAAGGTGGCGGGATTCGAATGGGGAACTGGTTTCTATATCAATCCGACGCCGCCTGAAGAGGCTGCGCGTTACTTACGGGAAGTGGACTTGTAGGAGGAGCGACCTTGAAGAAGAGTATCAAACCTCTCAAAGCTGAGCAGGTTTCGCGGGCTTGCACGTCGGCCGCATTTGATTTCGATACGACGGCTGACCTGGAAGTACTGGAAGGGGTGATTGAGCAGGAGAGAGCGGTTCACTCGCTAAAGACCGGACTCTCTATCAATCGGCGCAACTACAATGTTTATGTTGCTGGGGTTTCTGGTACCGGTCGGACCACTATCGTGAGGGCCATCCTCGGTCAGATTGCGGCCGATCGGCCGTCGCCTCCCGACTGGGTCTATGTCTATAATTTCAAAGACAAAGAGAGTCCATGTGCGATCCGGATGCCGGCCGGAAAGGGCCGGGCTTTTGCCGAGGATATGGGTCGGTTGGTGGAGGCCCTCCAGGGAGAGTTACCCGACGCTTTCAGGGACAAAGAGTATCAGGCTGAAGTGCAGGATATTGTCTCCGAGAGCCTCTCGGCTGAGCACGATTACTTCGCCACCCTGTCGAAGCGGGCCGAAGAGGTGGGCTTTGCTGTGAAGTCCACCAAAACCGGACTGGTCACGGTACCCATGGCCGATGGGAAATCCCTGAGCAACAAAGAGTATGACGCACTTTCCGAGGACGAGAAGAAGACGATAGAGGAGCGCCGTCGCGCACTAGAACCCCACATTCACGATTTCGTCTCCAGGACAAGGGCTATTGAGACCAAGACGCAGGACCGAATCAAGCGTAAACAGGTGCAGCTCGCCAGGCGGGTTTCATCCAAGCCCATCAGACGGCTGAAAAGGCGCTACGGCAAGATAGAAGGCATTCGAGACTATCTTGGACAGGTTCAGGCTCATCTTCTGGATAGCCTTGGCCAGTTCGTCCGGGAAGAGGGCCCAGGCGAAGGCCCCGGCGAGCTCCCTGAGCGGGAGTTTGTGGAGTACAAGGTCAACGTCGTTGTGGATAATGCTGACCGGACTGGGGCTCCCATTATCGTCGAGCCTCGCCCCACCTACTACAATCTTTTCGGTAAGATTGAGAAGAAGGTCGAGAACGGCGTCTATTTCACCGATTTCACCATGGTTAAAGCTGGGTCAGTCCTGAAGGCTAATGGTGGTTATCTCCTGATCAATACAAACGACCTCTTCTCCTATCCCCTGGTGTGGGAGAATCTGAAGTCGATTCTCCGCTATCGAGAGTCTACTATTGAGGATCTGGGGGAGCATATGGGCTATCTGCCTACCTCCGGTCTAAAGCCACAGCCGATTCCCATCGATTTGAAGATTGTTCTAGTGGGACCCGGCTACGTCTATGAATTGCTCCATCGCCACGACGAAGATTTTCGTAAGCTCTTCCAGGTGAAGTCGGAATTTGACTACGAGATGCCGCGCAACGATCAGACGATGCTCGACTATGCCCGATTTGTTGCCACCACCTGTTCCAACGAGAAGCTTCGTCCCGTGACCCGAGACGGGGTTTCAGCCGTGGTGGAGTTCGGCTCCCGATTGGTTGAATCGCAGCGCAAAGTTACGCTCCAATTCAACTTGATTGCGAACCTGCTAGTGGAAGCTGATGCCCTGGCAGAAGAAGAAGGAGAAGCCCAGATTAGTCGAGCCCACGTCGAGGATTCTGTGCGTCAGCGTGAGTATCGACTTAGTCTTCTGGAGGACAAGGTACGTGAGGATATCCTTGAGAAGTCGGTGCTTATCGATACCCAGGGTGAGCGAGTTGGTGCCGTGAACGGTCTCGCAGTCTATGAGGTCGGAGACTACCTGTTTGGCAAACCATCCCGCATCACAGCCTCCGTCTATTCGGGCAAGGGTGGCATTATCAATGTTGAGCGTGAGGCCCGCCTTTCCGGCAACCTCCATGCCAAGGGCGTCTTGATCATTTCGGGTTTTCTGGGGCGAACGTTCGCCCAGAAACGGTCACTCTCCCTTACCGTGAGCGTTTGCTTTGAGCAATCTTATGGATACGTAGATGGTGACTCCGCATCCAGCACTGAACTCTTCGCAATTCTTTCGGCCCTCGCCGACGTTCCCATCAAGCAGGGGTTTGCAGTCACCGGGTCGGTGAACCAGCACGGTGATATTCAGCCCATCGGCGGAGTGAATGAGAAGATCGAAGCGTGGTTTCTGCTCTGTCGAGAGCGCGGCCTGACAGGCGATCAGGGAGTGGTAATCCCTCACGCCAACATCTCCAATTTGATGCTCAGGGAGGAAGTGGTGGAGGCGGTGCGCAAGGGCCAATTCCACGTTTACCCCATCAGCCGCGTGGAGGAAGGCATCGAGATCCTTACCGGCGTCACGGCTGGAGTCCGCGACGGGGAGTTCAACTTCGCGCCGAAGCGCTCCATTTTCGCTCTAGCCGACGGTACCTTGCAACGCTACGAAGATGTCGAAGCGGGTACCCCAGAGGATGCCGACTAGTGGCGCCACCCGTTGATAGCACCGCATAGCTTCTGCATAACTTCTGCATATCATTAATTGCTTGCACAGAGGCCCCGGTGATAGGTACAGTGACCCGGTGACAATTTCTTTGTTCTGAGGAGGTAGTTTAATGAGAAAGATTCTTGCACTGGCCCTGTTGTCGCTAATGCTCTTCGCCTGCGATCAGGTCGGAGATGCTGGATTGCAGTTGCCCGAAAACGCTGAGCAGGCTGTGAAGGTCAAGCCTGGTTTCAAGCACCCCGCAATCTTACCGGCCTACAAGCTGCCGGGCGAGGATCGGGTTCCGGGCAAGCAAGACGCTGCCAGCGATTTCCGCAAGGCTCATCCGCAATGGTATGCTATTACCAAGCCGCCTCCGGCAAGCTATCGCCCCATGAAGGAATGGGAGCCGATGGTAGCCAATATGATTACCTACTCCAACTATCTACCGGGCGACAACGAGACGGCCCAGACCATGGCCGATATTGTCGTCCATTCCGTGGACGTGGGAGAGGTGTGGGTAGTGGTTGATTCTGGAGCCGCCAAGGCCGACTTGCTTGAACGGGTCAAGGCAGGTGGCGTGACTGACAAGCAAATCGAGAATCAAATGGTCTTCTTCAGCATTGAGAACGATGCCATCTGGACCATCGACTTTGGTCCGTTTCCTCTGGTCGATGATGACGCAGGCCAGATGATCTGGCAGGACTTCCGCTATTACCATCAGCGAGTTCTCGACGATGCTATCCCCATTCGCCTTGCCAATCGCGTAAACGTCACCTCCTACCGGTCGCCCTTCGATTTCGAGGGTGGCAACATCCAGGCTGACGGCGATGAGTTCTGTTATACCACAGAACGGGTCTACCTTTACACCGGACTGGATTACGACGGGCTCAACGAACTCATGAAGACCTACTATGGCTGCAAGGAGGCCGTCGTCCTGAAAGACATCACCAACGACGGCACGGGCCACGTCGATATGTTCTTCAAACTCGGCGGCAAGCACGTCGCGTTCATGGGTGAATACACCGTGGTTCCAGACCCTACCAACAAGAAGCGCATGGATGACAACGTGGACATCCTGGATGCGCTGAAATACTCCGATGGATCGCCTGGCATCAAGACCTACCGAATTCCAATGCCCAATGCTGGCAAGGCTGGTTCCGAGTCCATCCCAAGAACCTTCATCAACTCTACTCTCTTTGTTAGCGCGGATGGCGAAACCAAGGTCAATCTGTGGCCCATGTATACCGTGGACAAGGACCTCGAAGCCGAGGCCCTCGACGCTTGGGAAGAGGGCCTGCCAGGGTGGGATCATATCGGTATTATCAGCGACCAGATTTCGCTTTATTCCGGTGCGATTCACTGCGTAACCAGGACGATTCCTGCGATGCCACTTGAAAGAGCAATTGCCGATGGCGAATGCGTCGACGGTGCGTGCCAGGGAGGCGAGGGCGCTTACGATGGCACCTGCATCGCGGCAACTGAAGAGGACCCGGGTTGTTGGGGCCCGGAGTGGGAATGTCTCTGCAACATCTGCACTGCGTCCGGCTGCAAGATTCCGGCGAGCTGCGGGAACGGGACCTGCGATTCGGGCGAGAATTGCTTCTCCTGCGCGGCTGACTGCTCCTGCGGTGACGAGCAGGCATGCAGTGTTGTGGCTGGCGAATGTGCCGCTGACACATGCGGAAATGGTGCCTGTGATGCCGACGAAAACTGCTTGAGCTGTCAGGCGGACTGTGGTTGTTCCGGTGGCGAGAGCTGTGCATTCGGCATCTGTACTGGCGACCCATGTGGCGGGATTACGTACGATGGATGCTGCGATGGCGACGATTCTCTGGTCTACTGCGACAACGGCGATCTTGTTGTCAACTCCTGTCAGGGCAGTGGCTGTGGCTGGGCCGCTGACAAGGACTGGTATGACTGTGGCTTAAGCGGCGAAGATCCCTCGGGTGCGAAGCCTTATGACTGCGGAGAGTTTTCTTACCCGCCTGGCTGCGATGGGAAAGAGTGCGGCGATAATGGCGGCGGTTACTCTTGCGGCGAGTGTGCGCCTGGCGATTCTTGCATTGAAGGATCCTGCGGCGACGGTCCAGTCTGCTCCTGCGAAGGAAAGGAGTGCGGGGATGATGGCTGCGGTGACTCCTGTGGTGAGTGCGCCGACGGTCTCATTTGTTTGGACGGAGCTTGCGACGAGGTCGTTTGCTCGTGTGATGGCAAGGAGTGCGGCGATGATGGCTGCGGCGTCTCCTGTGGTGAATGCGACGGGGGCTTCGCGTGCGAAGGAAACACGTGCGTAGAAGTGATCTGTACACCGACTTGCGACGGCTTCAACTGCGGCGATGATGGCTGTGGCGGCTCTTGCGGCGAATGTGCAGAAGATTTCCTTTGCGAAGCCAATATCTGTGTCGAGGAAGCTTCCAATCCTGAAAGCGTGACGGGCGATATAGTTACCGAGGCTGATGGGGGTGGCAATGCCGCAGACGCGATCATCGATGTTACGGGCGAAGAGCCGGGTGACGGTGGTGGTGATGATGGTTGTACGGCAAGTGCGGCTGGCCGGAACGGTTCCAGCCTGGGGTTGTTGCTGTTTGCCCTACTGGTTGGTCTGGTAGTACTGCGCCGACGTTCAGAGTTTGCGTAGGTCGCGAACTGACGGGACGTCGCCTACCAGGCATCGTCCTCCTTCTTCACCTCATCCTCTTCCTCTTCATCTTGCAATTCTGCCTCTCTGCGGATGGTCTCGACCACCGCCTCGATTACAGTCCTGGCGCGATGGGAGTCCTCTTCGGTTGTGATGATGTGGCCGAATCCTTGCGCACCCGAGTAGATGCCGTCGAATGCGGTGTCCCGGCTGGACTGAAAGACCGCGGGAATATCTTCTTCTCCCAGGATGCCCACCAGATAGTCCCCCTGGACGCGGTTGTCCAGAGTATAGACCCGGGCCAGGGACTTGCCGTGGAAGGCCTGGTGTTCACCCTCTTTGTAGCCAATGAAGTTCTTCAGTTCTTCGAGGGAGACACGTCCCAAGCTGGTGATTTCCCATTTTCCCTTTTTTGCTTCGCTCATATGGCCCTCCGGGATTGCAGTCGTCTGTATGCCAATTGGTTCGGCTCCAAATGCAATACTAAGAAACTCTATCGAGTATGGGAAGCCCCGTCCAGGACCTAACGATGCCCGTAGCCACCGTCGACCGCGACGACTTCTCCGGTCAGATACCTGGGACCGAGGAGAATTGAGCGGACTACGGCAGCCACCTCTTCAGGCATGCCTAGTCGTTCGGAAGGGATCCTCGACAGTACCTTCTCCGTGGGGGCCGCTGCTCCAGCCGGGATAGTTATGATTCCTGGAGCGACAGCATTGACTCGAATTGCCGGAGCCAATTCAGCGGCCAGGGACCGTGTCAGTGCGACGATTCCAGCCTTTGCGGCCAGATATGCACTATGATTAGGCCAACCGCGATGCCAGCCTGCATCGGTGATGTTGATGATATTTGTGCACCCGGCCGCGACCGCGAGACGGGTAACTTCAGCCGTGGCGAAGAGGTTGACCGCAAACAACTCCTGCCAACTGTCCCAGTTCATCTCGGCCAGAGGGCGTCGCAAATAGACTCCAGCGTTGTTCACCAACGTGTTGACAACGGCACCATCGGCAAACCACCGACGGAGTCCCTCAAGCCCCTCTGGCGTTCTGAAATCGGCGGCGACGGCACTCCTCCCCTGGTCCACCGGGACTCGAGTTGTGATGGTCATCTTTGACGCGCGGGTTTCGAGATTGGCGGCTATGGCGCGTCCCAGAGTCCCTGAGCCGCCGGTGAGAAGTACGGACCCAAGTGTTCTACCAGTCGTCATGAGCCTCCTACTTGACGAAGATGGTGGCTTGGGACTGTGGTGACCACCCCCCGGCGCTATCTTGAACCCAGAGGCCGACGCGATAGAGGCCCCATTTGAGGGGCCCGAGGTCGCAGGTGGACTGCTGGCAGAAGATGGTTCCCGTCGTCTGGGTTGCTCCGGGCGGGGCTGTCAGGAGCATCCAGCGGAAGGTCAGTTGTAGGCCTTCTGGATCGAGTGAACCGCTGCCGTCGAGCATGACGGTTGCGCCCGGGCTGGAGAAGATAGCCGACGAGGTGCCGATGTCACTTGCCACCTGAGCAAGGGCCACGGGTAGGATATTCTCATAGCAGACCCCGGCCGCCACATCGCAATCCCATCCAGCAGAGCACCCTTCTGGAGCGGTGCAGGCGGCTCCACATTTGCCCGATTTGGGGTGGCATGAGTGGGATTCGTTGGCGCAGGGCGTGGCACAGAGATTGGGTTCGCACAGACCGTCCACGCATACTTGATTGTACCAGTTGCAAGCACCCTCCTCATTGCATGGAAGGGCGTCGTCACATATACCCTGGGCATAGCTGCATATCTGCTCTGGAGCGCAATCGGAACGTTTGGTGCATTCTGGAGGGCCACAGTTCTCGTCGAGGCAAAAATCCACCGGGCTGGCACATTCGTAGGTCGACTGGCAGGCATCGGGTTGGCATTCGCGGGTGCCAGGTTCACACTCCTGGTTTGCTGGACAGTCACCATCAATTGTGCACTCCGGCAGATCGCACCACCCATACTGAGCAACGCAAGTCGTCGGGTAGGTACAGTCTTCGTGACTACTGCATGGTAGTTGAACTGGAGGAGGGGGGATGCAAGCCGAGAGGTCAGGGCGTAAGGGAATACAGATGAGACCGTAGAGTTGGCAGTCAGTCTGCATTGCACATTCGAGGGTACAGCCACTCGCCTCTTTCGTGGAGTAGCAGATACCGCTTAGGCAGTCACCGTCCTGTAGGCACTCTTCACCGAGTTCCTTGTCGCCGGAGGGTGGCGGGAGTTCATATGTGGGGAGGTCCGGTGACTCCTGACGGCTCTCCCGGAGGAGGTCTTCCCCCGTGACGACCGTGTCGCCGCCGGAGTGGATGTCGGTGGCAATGAAGACGTCTCCACCTGGACTCGTTGTATCGGCCGCGTCTTTGGAATCGCTGCTGCCGCAGCCGAGAAGTAGGAGGGTCAAGATTGCCAGGAGCCGATTCCAGGTCATTGTTGCGCTCATGCGATAGAACCTCTTCGTCATCCTACCAGGGGAGGCACATGGGTTGGCTCGGTGAATCGTACAGATTGCCAAGGGCGGTAATGTTGGCCCCTGGCCAATCAATATTTGCGACATCCCAGACATGATCCGTGTAATCCAACCCTTCCTGGAACGTCCCGAGCAGTTGGCCATAAGAATAGATGCGCACGGTGACCTCGGTAGCTCCACCCGACCATCCCTCGTAGTCAGAGTTGTAGTAGTGCATGACAAGCTTGTAGGTGCCCGGTTGCGGCTCTGAGATGTTCATGTTCTCGGGGCCGTAACCGTCCACATCATCATAGTCGAGGAAGGGGTCGTCTAAGGTGTCCCCGGCGTTACCCCAGTCAGGGCTCATATTGGCGTAGTAGCAATCCTCCTCGCAGTCGAATAGCGTACCACCCGGCTTAACCAGATGCATGTCCACATCGGAGTTGTCAACGTCCCATTCCATTTCGATATGCAGGCCGATATCCTCCAACGGCGGAGGAACACCAATGCCGTAAACGTCCAGTTTGGGAGCCTGGAGGCCTGCCTCAGCTACCTTGAAAGTGAAATAACCGTTGTCAATTCCGGCAAGGCCGGGCGCATAGGTCATGAAGAGTGTCTTCTTTTGATTGCCGGGTAGTGTGAAAGGCAATGCCGGGAGCGGATCGATCTGGAATTCCTTGGTGAGGGGCATACCGAAGAACTGGCTGCGCACAATATCGGTGACGGTCACGGCGATGTTGCTGCTGCAGTTGACTACGTCAAAGGTGAGGGTTTTGGTGTCACCACGCACTACCTGACCGAAGTTGAGGCTTCCGGGCATAACCTGAACACACGGCTCATCCCCGGTTTTGGACTGGCTGTAAAAGTTGATGTCGATGGTGCCCTGGTCGGGGTCATTGCTGTGGATGCGGAGGGTAGCGGGGCCGTGGGGGGAATGCTCCTTGAAGACGACCGTAACGGCAGTGGATTGGTATGGATTGAGCTTCTTGGGCATGGGTGGTAGTGCCATGAAGGTGAACTCTGGCGACGAATTGGCCACCCATTCCATCTTTTCAATTACGAGGCTCAATGTGCCATCATTGGCGATGGTCACCGTCTTGGTTTGCGGATTGACCACTCCTGGTAGATAGGTGAAGGTATGGTCCAATGGGTCGACCAGGATGTTTGGAGAACCCTCCGGTGGTATCACAACTTCTTCCGGCGGCTCCGTGATCTCGTCGGGCGGAGGGGTGACCGCATCGTCAGTCAGGTCAGTGACGACGTCGATGGATCCCGAGTCCTTCCCCATACCGTCGGGAATGGAAGGAACGTCTGCGAATCCCCGAAAGGTGACGCACTTACCCTGGTCACAGTTGCCGCCGGGACATTCTTCGTCAGTCGTGCACAGGGACTCCCCGACAGCGTCACCGTCAGAGGAGGTTCCTGAACTGCAGGCGGCGTGCAGCAGCGACAATACAATGACCGCGTAAATCCACCGTTTCCTCGTCATCATGTAGCCTCCCAGTCCCGGGCATTGTACTTGACGAAAGAGCGATGGGCAATGGTTGGGGCAAGCTTGCAAAAATGGCGGCCCAAGAGCTAGAATGAGGCGCGTTGAAATGAGAGGAGGCGACCATGCCGGAAGGGCTCCGTGTTGAGTATCGAGACCAAGTTGCTGTGATTACCTTAGTGAATGGGGATAATGCCATTTCAGGGCCCTTCCTGGGCGAGATTCGGGAAGCCATGGAGGCTGTGGCGGGCAACGATACTGCTCGGTCCGTGGTAATCACCGGCGAAGGCAAGTTCTTTTGCAATGGGCTTGACCTCTGGTGGATGAAGCAGCAGGAGCCGCAAGAAGTACCAGGCTTCCTGGTCGAGGTGACGCAGCTCCTGAAGTTTACCTTGCTCTACGCGAAACCGGTTATTGGAGCGCTCAATGGGCACGCCTTTGGCATGGGGGCTATCTGGCCTTGCGCATTTGATTTCCGCGTGGCCAACGAGGATAGGGGGTGGGTCTGCTTCCCGGAAATGGACATCGACATCCCCTTCTCACCCGGGATGATTGCAACCTGCGTTCATGGCCTTGGCAGCCGGGTCTTTCGCGACATGGCCTGGACCGCTCGACGTTATCCCGGGAAAGAAGCGGTATCAGTAGGCTACGCACGCGAGTGTGCCCCCGAAGCCGAACTTGTCGATACTGCTGTTGAGTTGGCCGGGATGATGGCGAACAAAGGGACAATCGCTTTCCCCATGACGAAGCGAGCATGGGCGAGGGAGGCGGTCCAGGCTATTGACGAGTTGGACCCCGCGGCGATCAGCAAGATACCGTTGAAGCTGGGGTAGGGGGCCTCTACTCGCAGCTCTTTTTCGCTCGACAGATGGCGTTGTTGCACTTCCAGACGATAGTGTCTCCGAAGACTGCCGGACTCACGTCCTGAACACCGTTGCTGGTAATCTGGACGGTCTTGCCCCCTTTGTATGCCTGGAGCTCCCAGTCATCCTGGATGCCGCTGCGGGACGACCAGACGACCCGGCTTTTGGACATCTTTGGTGCACCCTTTTCGAGGTCGTCGTTAGTTAGCTGCACGGCGACCAACCCGGTGAAGAATACCACTTCGTAGTCGTGCCCATCGTAACGTCGCCAGATAGCTCGGCCATCTTCGATCACCGGGTCGACGTCATCGTAGTTGTTATCGCTGAGGAACTTCAATTCCTCATCCTCCCAGAGCACGATCTCGTAGTCATTGCCGTCGTGCGATGCCCAAATAACGGTTTCGCCCTCGATATTTGGGATGCCATCGTCCAGGTCGTTATTCGAGATATTGTAGACTGCCCCACCACGCTTCATGAAGATCTCGTAATCATTGCCATCAAAACCCCGCCAGACCACGAGGTCTCCAGATACCTGAGGGTGATAGTCATTCTTGCTATTGTAACTGAGTTGACTTGTCTCAACTCCGTCCCAATGGAAGATCTCGTAGTCCTTGCCATCCCATCCGTACCAGACGACGTTTTGCCCGTCGGTGCGGGGCCTCCGGTCATGTCTAGTATTGTTGGTCAGACTAGAGATGGTCTGAAGATCGGAGGTCCAGATCTCCTTGTCGTTGCCATCATCATGCTCCCAAACCACGAGGGACCCTTCGACGCTCGGATTCTCGTCGCTCTCCTGGTTGGAGGTCATTTGATAGAGAATACCATCGTGGAATGCGAAGATCTGCTTGGTGCCGAAAAGGGTTCCGTGCCAGACCGCCGCACTCGCGCTGATTTCAGGGGCTCCGTTTTCGGGAATTCCGCCGCTGATAACCTCTGGCGTCCAGATCGGGATGCTTTCAGCATCGAGATCGTTGCAGTCATCTCCTCCGTAGGTTGTGCTGAGGTAGCCGTCACCGTCGCCATCCGGATCACATTCGTTTCCCAACCCGTCGCCGTCGACGTCAGATTGGCCGGCGTTCGCCAGTGCCGGGCAGTTGTCGGCAGGGTCGGGGATGAGGTCGCCGTCATCGTCGGGGTCACAACTATCGCCCTGCCCATCCTTGTCCATGTTGGCCTGATTCGGATTGTAGAGGTAGGGGCAGTTGTCTTTGGCATTGATCAGACCGTCGGAGTCAAGGTCGGCGCCGCAGGTGGGCTTGCGGAGGTAGACGTCGGAGCCGTGCAGCCAGGCGACTTGCCGACCGCTCACGGAAGGGAGGGCGTCCGCCACATCGTCGTCGGTGATCTGGTGGAGCTCAACGCCGTCCCACAAAAACAGCTCGGATTCTTCGGCAACACCGCCAATCCAGGCTGCGGCGGGTGAGCCCAGGGAGAGTTGGGTGAAGCTAGCGGGGCTCTGACTGAGCATCTGAACAACGCCATCGGCGTGGCGAAGCGAGGCAATCGACGACTCCCCACTTACGGTCAACCATGCGGCCCTGCCCATGTGAATGGTGGCAGAGAGATCATCCGTCAGGTTGTTCGATAGCTCCACGGTCTCTCCCTGCTGGTTCAGGAAGACATCCCAGTCACCCTTCTGGGTGCGCCAGAGGACAGAATCGCCGAAGGCTACGGGCTCCACGTCGTTGAAGAAGTTCTGCCCAAGAAGGGAGACCGTACCGGCTTCAATGTCATAGACACGAATCGTAGAATCTGCAGTGGCGGAGGCGTAGACTAGACGATTTGCGGAGAGGGAGTACCATCCGGCCTTGACGGGTATTTGGTCCACCGGTTGCGCACCCGTGGCCGGCGTGTGCAAGTAGAGGTACTGGAGTCCATTCGCTTCGGTGAGCCAAACCGTCTTACTACCCCATGCCGCAGGCTTCATACCGCCGGTAGACCCGTTGACAGCCAACAGATTCGCACCGTCATAGCGCATAATGTTGGTCTCTTCGCCGTCGTCAGCAGTCCAAACTACGACTCCAGCGTGCAGAAATGCCTCGGAGTCAGAGATAGAATTATTGGTAAGTGAGAGGATCCCTTTGCCATTGTAGAAGTAGACCTCTCGGTCATTTCCATCATATGCAGACCACGCAACCTTGCCCAGGTGGGCCATTGGTGGACCGGGATCTGAGGTGGCCCCCATGGTGAGATCAATTGTTGTCAGTCCGGGCTGCACCGCAACCGATCCGTCGTCGCAGTCGTCGCCTCCCCAGTCTGCGCCAATGCTGCCGTCTCCGTCGGCATCGACCAGGGAAGTGCAAACCCACACCGCCAGATGTGGGCCATCTTGTCCAACCCAGGCCATCCGGTCTTCATGGACCGCAAGCAGGGCGTTGTCTGGCAGGTGCTCGTCCACAGTGCGGGCGACAGTGCCGTCCCACACATAGAGGTCGCGGGTGCCGTTCTGAGTGCCGACCCAGGCGACGAGATGCTCGCCAATGGCAATTGCCTCGATAGAATCAAATGGTTGAGTGGGAGCCAGCTTGACGCTCTCGCGGTCCCACAAGGTGAGGACAAATTTTCCTGTAAGCTCTTTGCGCTTCCAGGCCGCCCCAAAGCCTCCGATTTCTACGGTCAGGTCGTCGACAGAGTCTTTAGTGAGGTGGGTTTGGTCCCCAGTCGTGAGGTCCATGTGAACGATGTTTCCACTACCAGCGTTGCCATCATGGCGAACCCAGACGGCCTCATCACCCCACGCCCTCGGGCGCTCATCCAGAATGAGGTCATCCGTGACATCATAGTGGAATTGTCCAGTGAAGTGGACGATTTCGCCGCTCCTTTGCCAGAGCAATTGAGAGCCGGTGACAGTCAGCTCGGATTCCATTTGGCTGTTGTCGGTCAGAGTGAAGCTAACGCCCTCCTTCCACAGGTGAACCTCAGCCTCCTCCCCGGTGCCGCCGAGCCATGCGATAGCGTTGCCACTCATGGCCACCGAATCCGGTTGCAGTTTCGAGAAGGTGTGAGAAGTGAACCAGCCATCGTGGTCCAGGACGACGTTACCCTCATCGCTCCCTGACACCTCCCATGCCACGACCGCAGCCGTCGCCCCAAGTGGACGGTAGTCAAGCTTGTCACTCGTCAAGCGAGTTTCTTCCCCCGGGATAAACCGATAGGGTGCCCGCGGAACGACCCCCTGCGGCGAACCCGCAAAATAGAGATTCTCGTTGAGGGCAAGAGCTTGTTGCCAACGCCAATTCGTTCCCGCCTCGGGTCGGTAATCGATGAGCACCGGAAAGAGGCCAGGATCGCCGTCGTCGCAGTCCAGAGGAATCTCATAGCCATCGCCATCTGCATCATCGTCGCATTCATCACCGCTACCGTCGCCGTCGAGATCGTTCTGGTCGGAGTTAGTGGCAAATGGACAGTTGTCTTCCGAGTCTGGTGAAGAGTCGTTGTCATCGTCAAGGTCACACAGGTCTCCCGAGCCGTCACCATCGTTGTCAGCTTGCCCTGGGTTGGCCAGCAGGGGGCAGTTGTCGACGAGGTCGAGTTCGCCATCGTCGTCGTCGTCTTCGTCGCACCAGTCCCCAATACCATCAAGGTCGTTGTCGTATTGTCCTCCATTTGCCAGGCCGGGGCAGTTGTCAGAGTCATTGAGGACTCCATCGCCGTCGAGGTCAGGGTCGCAAAGATCCCCAAAGCCGTCATTGTCGGTATCGTCTTGAGTGTAGTTGGCCGACCACGGGCAGTTGTCATGGTAATCGAATAGCCCGTCCCAGTCGTTGTCCTCCAACTTACAACCCGTGGAGCACCCATCCAGCGAGATGGCGTTACCGTCGTCGCACTGTTCGACTCCAGCGGT
>CAZFVN010000046.1:0-36110 GCA_964522395.1 uncultured Myxococcales bacterium | reverse complement strand
AACGCCATACCTCCCTTCAAGAACGGACCGGGGTACAGCCGTGATCAGATCGCCCACCCGAATCCTTTGGTCATAACCAATTGACTGTCGTCAACCTCTTTAGCATAATCCGTAACAGGGTGTAGTGTGCAGGATGGCGATAAGAAGGTACTTGTGCTGATAGGCGGCGGCCGTATGGTCGCCAGGTACGCAGCGCTGTACGAACGCAACGGCGAGTTCGCCGCGATGCGCGTCGAACCCGGTGCGCCAATGCCTACCGAGCGTCCCATCCACCTCGTTCACATTGTAGAACCGGGCGATCTCAAATTGTCCGCGGTGGCTGCTATCGCCGCCACGGCCTCGGCCCCTGTCGCATTGCCCTTCTCTCCCGCCGCCACGGTTGAAGATCTTGAGGCTGCCGTTGTGACTCTAGAAGAGCAGCAACGACGACTCATGCTCGCCTACGCCCCACTTTACTCCCCGCCTTTCCACAAGCTGCTTCACGCGATATCAACCGGGATCGTTGGTAAGTTGCAACGGCTCGAAATCGTCTTGCCGGGGGGGATCGCAGAATTTCGCACTCAAATGGAATCTGGAGCTCCTCTTTCCCCAGCCTGCGTGGGACTCTCATACGTCGCCCTCATCGCCAACGACAGGCCGCTCTGGACCACCATCCACGAAGGGGCAACCACTGCCGTTGCCCAACTGGCGGGGAGCCTGGAACTGGTGGTGCGGCAAGGACCCCACGGAGTACCGCCTACGCTCCTTGCAATCGGAGATGCAAGCTCCCTGCGCCTCACCGCAGACGGGGCTCAGCAAGTCTTGACCGCTTTGCGGGGCGATGCCGAACGGGACCTTCTTCCTCTCGCTGAAGTAGATGTCTATTGCGCCACGGTGAAGGCCGCAGGCCTCTTCGTCGATGGACGAACTCGCAACATTATTCCGGGCCACTCAGGGCTTCTCCTCGGGCAGGCGTTCACCACTACTCGCAAGGCACTCCAGCCGCCCGCTCATCCTGACTCACACGATGTGGGCGGGGATCCGGCGAAGCCCCTGCCCCCGCACTATGACCTCTATCAGAAACTCCCCCTGAGATGGGGAGGCACCGGGCGCAGCTCGCCCCTGTGGGAAGCGAAATTCAACATTGAGGAGATCTGCAATCAGGATTGCCTCTTCTGTTTCGCCAGAGACGGAGACCTCCGGCTCACCGATCTGGCCAGCGCCCCAGAGATTTTCGGGCGCCTCTCCGCTGAAGGTGTGGAGGGCGTGATGTTTTCCGGCCGCGAGCCGACTCTGAACAGTCGACTGCCAGAGTATATCGCCCGTGCCAAGGCAGCAGGCATGGAGAACGTGACGGTCGAAACCAACGCCCTGCTCTTCGCCGACAAGAATCAGGTAGCAGATTGTCGCCAGGCGGGACTTGATGCGGCCTTCGTTTCCTTTCACTCGGCGAAGCCAGAGACCGTCGCCAAACTTACCGGAACACCCGATTCTTTCGCCAGAACGCTGAAGGGAATCATCAACCTCCTCGAAGCGGGCGTGGAGGTTGAACTGAACTGCGTGGTTAACCGTTTCAATTTTAGAGAATTGGAGGAGGTTGCCACCTTCATTTGTGACAATTTGCGCCGCATCACTTCCATTACGTTCTCTTTCGTCGCACCGCTGGGAAGGGCCCAGGATAACGAGGCACTCGTGCCCACCATCTCCGAAGCCGCCCCACACCTTCGCGCCGCACTGCTGACCTGCGAAGCGGCAGGCATCGCAGCCCTGGTACCTGGCCGATGCGGTATCCCGCTTTGCTTCCTCCCCGGGCTTGAACGCTTCTTCGTCGACTACCAGCTCCGTAACGAATCCCCGACAATCCAGTCTTCCGCCGACCGCGAGAAGACTCCGCTCTGCCCCAATTGCAGATTCGATCGGCAATGCCACGGTCTCTGGGCCGCCTACGCAAGACTGCACGGCACCGACGAGATTCTGGATGGATTCTGGCGCGTCAACCCCCGGGTAGCGACCAATACCAATGGCTGACCTGGTTTACGATCTAGCTGTTGTTGGCGGCGGTCCCAGCGGCCTCATGTGCGGTTTGACCGGCGTCACGGGAATCCCCATCAATCCACCGCGGGAGTTCACCGGTATCGTCATCGACGCACATGAAATCGCCTCCTTCGCCCGCTATGGAAAGCTACGCATTACCAGCCGATGGTCATATAACGGTGAGAAGCTGATGCGCCACCTGGAGGATGAGGCCGCTACGTCAAATCTGATTGTCAGGCCCCATACCCGCGTAGTTTCGGTCGATATCGAGGGTGACGTGAAGCGACTGGCGACAACAACGGGTGAGATTCACGCTCGTCAGATTGCCCTTTGCGTCGGCTTCTTCCCCTACGGTTTCCTGGCAAAACACACGGAACGCATTCGCATCTCTTTTTCCCCGCCGTCGATAGAGGCCCCGCACCTGCCGGCTGATGCTGGCAGTCGTGTCCTCGTCCTCGGCCGTGGCGAACCAACCATAGGTTTTGCTGCCAAATTGTCGCAGCTTCGACCGGACCTGGAATTCCAACTCGTCCTGGACTCGCCAGAGGGCGCTCCTGACGGTTATGAGGGAATTCCTCACCTGCATGGCGGCCCGCAATCCTTTGAAGTCAACCCCAAGAGTGTTGCCATCACGGTCACCGTGGGCAATACTCAACATATCCAACAGGGGGATTTCCTCTTGGTTGACTACAATGCCTATACTCGCTCTACCCAGGTAACCGACTTCCTGGAGGGGACTGAGGTCACGAGACGAGCAGGCTATATCGCCGCGGACCGCAGCGGAGAGACTGGAGTGCCAGGAGTTGTCGCCGCCGGCAACATCATGACCCCGGTTTCCGGTTTGCTGACTGCTTTGGATACCGGTTTTCGGGCCGGATTGACCGTTTACGACCGACTGCACAAAGAGAGATTTGGAGAGCCCGCGCTGGTCTTCCCGTGGCTACCCCGTTCGGGTTTGAAGTCCCATCCCTTAGCACTGCACGAAACTCCGGAGGCCCCGTGACCCGGGCAAATGTCAGAGTCGACCTGAGTCGTCCTGAGAAGCTAACTGAAGCGCTCGAAGAGTATTTCCCGATGGGAGTGTGCCCGGTCCGAGGTGTACCCTTCCCAGGCGCAATGGTTGGCGTTGACCTGGATATCCTACTGCCCAATGGCCAGAGGCTTGATGCCCGTGGTCAGGTGATCCAACAACTCGGTCCAACTCTCTTCCTTGTCCAAATCGCGGGCCACCTCGACCTCAATCATCTGCGCAGCTTGACCAAGGAAGAACCCCTCGAAACACCGGGTGACGCAAACCCCGCGAAGAGTGAGGTTACCGGGTACGAAAGTGACGCATCTGCCGTTTACGCAGATATCCCGGGCTTGCCGGTCCCCGAGAAACGCAAGCTGGCTCGACAGGGCAACAAGATTGTTCGGCAACTTCTCATGAAGGACCCCAACAAGAGCCTGCACGTCCTTGTGGTGAAGAATCCGAGACTCGGTCTCGACGAAGCTCTGGAGTATTCGAAACGCCCCAATATTGCTCCCGACGCACTCAAGACCATGAGCCAGAATCGGACCTTCCTGAATTCTCGACAGTTTATCTTCAATCTCGTGCGCAACCCCTCTACGCCCGTTGATGTCGCCATTCGGTTGATGCCTCGTCTCACCCACAACGAGTGGCGCATTATTGCCAAAGCGGGGTCAGTAAGAACACCCATCGCGGCGGCTGCACGGAAGCTCGTACTACAGAAACTGGGTGGTTAGGAAGATCAAACTGAGGGAGGGCTTCTAGCGACGATCTCGCTCGGCATAGGCCCGTGCCAACTGCTTGTTCACTGCCACTACCGACGCGTTAAGACTCTTCAGTGGATATCCCCCAGTAATGCGGGGGAGGAGGTCGGCATCGGCATGCGTACGGATGACCGAGCCGGCCGGGACATAGCGACCGGTTGCGATATTTACATTCATGATAATGCAGCCCGGCTCAATCACACAGCGCTTTCCTACCCGAGCCCGTATAACGAGTGACTTCATGCCGACGAAAGTGTCGTCTCGGATTACACATGGCCCGTGAACCTGGGCCTGGTGAGCGATGGAGACCCGCTTGCCGACATAGACGGCGTAGTCTTGTCCGCCCACCGTAACACGATTGGCCGGAATCGCCTGTCCACCAGACTCCGTCTCAAGAGCGTGCATCACTACCCCGTCCTGAATATTGGAGTCGTCCCCGACGAAGAATGGCTGTCCCTCATCAGCCCGCACAGAGGCGGACGGAGCGACAAAGACGTGGCGGCCCAGTTTGACAGCCCCTATCACTGTGGCCATGGCGTGCACATAAGCCGTTGGATGGATGGTCGGAAGGACACCTCCGGCGGAGAAGTCGGTTCCAACGTTGCGCTCAATCATGGACAATGCCTCCGTAATCTCATGCCTCTTTCTACCCTTTTTGGCGGGTATTTGTCAAACTTTGACCGTTTGGCTAGAATCATCGCCGTGGATGACGAACGCAAAGCTATTAACGACCATTGGAGTGGCCGCGCGGACCTCACTCCCATGCGTCGGCTCATTGAAGAACGTGGCCACGACCCTGGTTCAGTGCCACCCACACTACTGGCCACCTTTGACCAGCTCCACGTCGGGCAAAACAGCGGCACTAAGCGCTTTCTTGATTGGGTCGCACCGATCAAGGGCGACACAATCCTCGATCTTGGTGCCGGACTGGGGGGCACTGCTCGGGTGTTGGCTGCTCTCTTTGGATGTCGCGTGGTAGCGGTGGACGGGTCACCCGAATTGACTAACAGTGCGCGCGAACTGACCAGTTGGACCGGGCTGACAGAGAAGGTTACCCATCGATGCGAAGACATCTCCAAGATGGAGGATGGTGGGAACTACGACATAGTCCTCTTCCAACACGTGGACATGCAGGTTTCCGACAAAACCGGCCTCTACGCGGCCGCGGCTGGAAATCTGGGCAAATCTGCCCGGATTGTATGGCACGATTGGCTGGCCGGGCATGAGGGACCACCCCTTCTACCGCTCCCTTGGAGTACCGACGGAACGCTCTCCTTTCCCACCCCCGCGAGCGGCTTCGAGCAAGCCTTGAGCGCTGCCGGACTCGAGCTTACGCGGTTCGAGGAAATGGCGCGGCCAACCGTTGATTGGCTCACCGCTGCAATCTACCGGATGGACACCTTCCTGGGCCGCCGGCAATCTTCCCGCGCTGGTCGCTTCAAGCAGGTCGAAGAACAACGAATTGCCAATGCCAGATTGCGCGCTAACGTATTGGAGGGAAGACTCTTGCCATTCTTCGGAGAGGCTGCAATCAAACTGTAGGCGTTCAGGCCTGCGAACTTTCGAACAGATAGTGGCCGTAATCCCGACGAGCCTGGTCCAGCAGAGACTGGAATCGCGCGGGATCGGTAATTCGGAAATGGGTTGCCCCGGTCTCGCGGTAAGAGGGATCGTCGAACCCGTCCAGGAGTCGAGGTATGTCGCTGAGTCCGTTGGAGAGGTGGTGAGTGAAAGTTGCCCACTTCACCTTCATCTTCTCGATGACCTCCTCCAGAGATTCCTGTATCAGCAAGAGGTCGTCGTCCGAGGTGGCGTAGAGGGCCATTACCCGTCCCTTCTCTGGCCGCTCGTAGATCCCGCCCAGTTTGCCATAAAAACCATGGTGCGGGAAGTCGCCGGGATGGTTGAACCGCTTGGCATACTCCTCCAGCAGCTTCACTAACGCGAGGAGTGCAACGGAAGGGCCATTGCCCACCAACGAATGGGCACAGATTACAATCTTGTTATGCTCCGTAATGAGATCCCAGGGCAGAAAGAAACCGTTTTGCTTTGCGGTATCCTCCATTTCGTTGACATTGAAGAGAACCTGCTCCCGGCAGACGCCGGGGCGAAAGAAAGTGACGTAGCTCCACCCTTTCCCAGAATCCCCCAAGTCAAGTGCGTCGGGTTTCGGTTTGTCCAGCTCTCGCTTCACGCTGGCGTGTACTTCAGACCAATTGATGATCAGATCTCGCCGCATCTACACCTCATCCAAGATTTGGGGGATGAATCGGAGTGACCGGACTGGATAAGCCCGGGAACAAGCCAAAAATGAATCTCTCAAAAGCACCTCCGAGCGTCTATTCTAGAATAGGGTCTCCGTGCCACAGCGTCAACCGCTCGGAGCGAAAATCACCACGAAAAGCCGTAGAATCGCTCCACTGGCTCGTGATCTTCGTCGATGGAGAGACCTCCAAGGACCGCGAATATCTGCTCGGCGTAGAGGATGTGACCCTTGCCGCTCAAATGGACAGCATCTATCAAATAGGGGTCCACGGCACCGCCCTGAAGGGCCCCAAACATGTCTGCGATAAGGACCCCGTCCATGCCCGCCAGAAGCCCCCTGGCCTTCACTAGAGCGTTATATCCCGCCACCGCGAAAAGCTCTTTGTAAGGGCCAACCTGATTCCCCCAATAGGAGGCCTTGGCGTAATTCACGTAGAGACAAAAGATGATGTCTACATGAGGCGCGCGAGCACGAATCTCGTTTATGATTTTGGCCACCGATTCGTGCAACTCAGTGGTATACTCGTCGAGCCCCTCAACCTTCTGCAACATCTGGTAGGTGTTGCCCATTGAGCCACCAATATAGCCCATCACGTCATTGCCGCCGATGCTGATGACCACAACGTCAGCGTCAGCCAACACGGGCGAAAGCACATTCTCAAAGAGATTGCCGCCGGGCTGCCAATGCTTGGTCATGGTTCCCGAGACAGCGATGTTCAGATTGTCGACCGTGGCTACGCCCTCCACCATCGTCGCAACACGCGCCGGGAAGAGAGGCTTGGGGCCTACTTTGGGAACGGAGTCGCCAATAGTGACGATGGTGACGTGGCCCTCCCGCACAGCCTGTGGAAACCGGGTGGCATTGTTGCTGCTCGTACATTCCACATCTTCAGGGGCTGACACCTCCAGCACGTAGTCCCCGATGCCAACCTCCCCGAAACCGAAGAAACCATCGAAGCAACTCTTGGTGGCCACCTCGCCTGCTGAGTCAATGAGCGTAGCCGTCCAACCGTCGATCGGTTCGTCATACTTCGGATAATAGCCCTGGGAATGCATGGAGACCGACGTTTCGTCCCCGTCCAGATAGAGTCGGCCATAGACCACCGCACCGGCCACACCCGGACAGTCGGAAACGGACGAGGGACTAGTCTCGTCAACTCCCTGGATTTCGGGCACTTGGGGGACCTCGACGAACTCTCCGTCGGGAAACTGTACTGAGTCAACCAGCAGGTCCTCCGCTCCAACCTCAACAACCCCGCCATCCGTCGGACACCATTCCCGGTCGCTCGTATCCTGGGGCATCTCTGCATCGAAGCAGTTGGAATCGACGATTTCGTCGCCAACCGTTCCGCCGGCCATGGAAACCGACCCTCCGCCGCAGCCCAGCAATATGCCGCAGCAATAAACGCTCCACAGGAAACGTGATGGCGAAGCAACCATTGGCCAATCATAGCCTCGCAAGCTGGTAACGGTCAACGTCTTGTCCTCTAACAGAATACCACCATCAGCGCCCCGCCGACTCCCAGAACTATTCCAAGCACACGTTGACCGGTAATCGACTCTTTCAGAACCCAGGCCGCGAGAATGAAGATGAAGACGTTGGTGGTCTGATTGAGGGCCGCCGCCACCGACGCCTGAGTGTACTTCATGCCGCCGAGCCATAACATCATGGCCAGGTATCCACCGACAACGGATCCCCACATACTATACTTGAAGCTTGGTCCTTTTAGAGTCCTCAGGATCCTCCAGCGCCCCGGATGTACAGCCAGATAGGCCGCCAATCCCACCAGCCCCCCCCCCATTCTCAGCAGAGAGGCCCAGAGTACGGGGGACTGATCTAGAATCGGCTTCACCGCAACGAGGCTTACCGCCATGGTTGCCAGTGCCAGGGCTCCCCATACTGTACCCCAGAATATTTGCCGGCGCTCTACCGGTGCACCTTTCGCCTCGAAAAGTGGCGTCAACACTGCCCCCAGGATGGCGAGTACGCCTGCCACCTGGAGCCAGGTAAGGGTCTCATCGAGGAAGATCACTGAGAGGCCAATGATGAACGGACTATAGAGGCAATCGACAATCGCCATCCGGCTCGCCCCAAGCATGTTCAAGCTCTTGAAAAAGAGAGTATCGGAGAAAGCAATCCCCAGACTCCCTCCAGCCAGCATGACAAGGTAGTATTCGACAGGTGCCTCGAGGAAGATGGTCTCTCCCACCAGCAGCATAGTTGGGATTAGAAGGGCGATTGCAACGACGTTCTTTAACGTATTGAGGGCAACAGGATGTACTGTCTCACCACTCTTCTTGAAGAGAATCACTGCACAAGCCCAGACGAAGGCCACGATCAGCGCCAGGCTCTCTCCGAGATAGGGCACTTAGCCTTCCTTCAAAAGGGAGCGCGCCATGCCCTGGTGCGGTATGCCAATTTCCGTGAAAGGGTCGCCAACGGGCAAATATCCACACTGGCTGTAAAAGGAGACGGCGTAGTCTCTTGCGTGGAGGAAGACCGTCTCCAGATTGCGCTCACGAGCGGTCTCCTCGAGAAAAGCCACCAGCGCCTTGCCAATGCCGCGGCCACGGTACTCCTCGAGCACGGCCATCTGGAAGAGCCGTCCCTCATCGCCGCGCGGATGGAAAAGCGCGCAGCCAACAACCCGCTCGTCAACCAACGCCACGAAGTGCCAGGATTCGGCCTCAAAGGGGAAGACCTCGACGATGGAACCCATGCCCAGTGGTTCCCGGAGGACCTTGCCACGAACGCGGCGAGCCTCTTCGTATCGTTCGCCTTCCGGGGCTATTTCCACAATCTTCAACGGCTCCTCCCCTGCTCCATCGGCGCTAACAATCAGCGCCACAGTCAGCAGCCAATAATACACAATCGTTGCTCCAGGGGAAGAGGCAACAGTCGGGCTCGATGTTGCAGACGCAATCAACTATATCCCCGTCCTCGCAACCGGAAAAATCGTGGTAGGCGCAGCAATCTCCGTACGTACAGGGGCCACAGTCCGTAGGACAAAACGTACATAACTCCTCTTCATCGCAAGCGCCGTCACCGCACTCTGGACACTCGCCGCAATCCAGGGGGCAACTGAAGCAGTTCTCTTCGTCGGCAACCAGACAGTCGCCATCGCCGCATGGGCTTGGCGGTTCCGGCTCGCAGACTTGCAGGACGTTGCACACTGGATTTCGTCCAGCACAAACTCCGCACTTCGCGCCGCAGCCGTTGGGACCGCAGTTCTTACCCTCACAGTCTGGCTCGCAAAGACACTTTCCATTGGGGTCGCAAGCAAATCCATCATCGCATTGCCCGCAAATGCCACCACAACCGTCGTCGCCACAGTCCTTCTTGCCGCAATCCTCCAGGCACTCGCCGGAACAGGTATCAAAGAGGGCCTTGCAAAGTCCAAGACGCTGCTCCTCGAAGCACGCCCCCTCAGGCTGCCAGTCATCTTCGCACTGGGTAACGACACACCAGAAGACCTCCTCGACAAAGTCAGCGACACCGATGGGCAAACCGACCAGGCACTCATTGATGCAATCTAGCGTTGCGTCCTCACAGGAATGATCAAGAAGGCAATCGTGGGCCGCTTCACAGGAACCTGCAGGCCATGGCTCACACACCCCGTAGAGGCAACTGGTCGTCTTGGCACACGGCTCCGCCACTACCCAGCCGCTTCCATCCTCCTTGCAATGGGTGGTCGCGTTTCCCTCACACAGGGCACTGCCGGGCTCACAACTGAAATCAGGCGGACAGGCATCCGAGCAGATTCCATCGACGGCCGCCATCTCAGGTGGAAGGTCAGCAGAGACCGTGTCACCACCTGGACAATCGCCGGTGCACGCATCGAGGCCAACAGCACTATCGGCGGTTCCATCGATGCCACCCGAAAGGTCGACTAGAACGTTGTTTCCACTCCCCGATGAACAGGCCAACAAAGAGGCACAGATGATCAGGCCGACAGTTCGCATCAAATCCCCCTAAAATCATGGGCCGATAATACAGGAAAGGACTTGCGCGGTCCAGCCTCCCATCGCCATAATAGCCTTCGGTTTGGGAGGAATTGACTGAGGGAGGGAGTCGATGGTGGATGGAGAGAGATTGGGACTGGAAGCTCTGGCGCGGTTCATTCGAGCGACCAACACGCCGCGAGTCGAGCGCCTCGGGGCAGGCTCTCCCCGCCCACGCCACAACGCGACCCCTCTTGACCACTTGCTGGAAAGCAATCCGCGGGTCCTCTGGGTTGCCGCTCATCCCGACGATGAGTCCTTTGCCGGGGCACTCCTCGCAAAAGCTGGATTGCGCTGCAATTGCCCACTACATTTCCTCGTGCTAACGCAGGGGGAAGGGGGCGAATGCTGCCTGCCGAATGGACCCTCTGAGGACCTCGGCGCGGCGCGTTCAGTAGAAGTCCATCGGGTGGCCGAACTTTACAACGCAACCATTGAAGTTGAGTCCTTCTTCAATGCCCCGATCCCAACAGAGTCCTTCCCCTACCGCCACGATCTAGCCCAAATGTGGGCGGACCTGAAAGACCCGGCAATGACCATTGCCAGGACCATCCGAACCTTCCGCCCGGAAATAGTACTGACCTTCGCACCTGACTATGGCTCCACTGGCCATCCTGAGCACCAACTTGCCTCCCGCTTCACGACTGCGGCAATTCGTCTGGCTGCGGAACCTTCTCGCCAACTCCCCGGGGCGGCCCATCGCGTCACCCATTGCTATTACATCCTCAACAAATACTGGTTCACTCGTCTAGCCGGCTTGGGTTGGGACCCGCTGCCGTGGTCCGAGACCTTTCCAGTGCGGCAAGATTGCGTCGCTGGAATCAGTTGCGCCGACTTCATGGCGGAGAACTCCCGACCGCACCTCACACAAGCCGCGGACATGGGCATGATGCGGATGGTCGCCCACAGCATCCACAATCTCTATCTCTATCGCGCCGACCCCTTCCTGGAGGTGAAAGATCCCTTCGAACCGCACTTTGTGCGCGGCATGGGCTAGATTTCGTGTAGAATGTAACCGGTTGGGCCGAAGCCGGCTCTACCGGGTGGTAGCTCTGTTGGAGGATGTAATGCAGTACCTGTTGATGGCATTAGGGGCCGGAGTCGTCGCTTACTTCATGATGATTCGCCGTGGGCCCAACGCAGTCTCATTGGCCGCAAAGGCTGCGGAGTCAGGTACTGTGGACGACCTCGTCACTGCCGCAGGCACCCTCCCTTACAAACGTCGTTCGATGTTCTTTCAGGCGGCCATTGCCTGGTTGTGGGCGAATTGGCAGCGCCCTCTGGCCGCTGAACTCTCCGTCCATTTTGCCAAGCAACACGGGGCCGAAAAGATCACCCAGTTCTGGGTCAGGCAGGTCATGGAGGTTGAACCTCTGACCGCGCAAAAGACCTTTGACAAGAAGTTCCTCGAGCAGTACTACCGCCCTGAGGTCGCGAAGCAATGCGGCCTCACCAAATCGTGAGGCTAGTCCGACCCTGCGCGTGCCGCAGCCCCGAATCGCAACCAAAGGAGCGGTATTCATGAAAGCAGCAATCTTCGGCCAGATCTCGGCCGGTCGCAAGACCCTGATGACGGCACTCCATTCAGGGGACAGCGGCGCCGTCCAAACAGGAAAGCGGTCAGTGACCACGATCAAAGTCCCCGACCAACGTATCGATTGGTTATCCTCCGTCTTTGCACCGAAGAAGACAACCTACGCCACTTTGGAAGTCGTCCTCGACGACGGCCCCTACGAGTCCATGAGCAAGCGGCTGAACGCCATGCGCTCCTTCGAAGTATTGGTCCTGGTTGCCGGGGCCTTTGGATTTGGTGACGAAAGCGCCGAATCGGCCATGGACGACATTGAAGGTGTGCTCGACGAGATGCTCCTCGCCGACCTGCTAATCGTCGAGAAACGCCTCGAGTTTTTCAAGAAGATCGGCGACAAGGGGCAAGAGCGAAAGCTCTTTGACCGGCTCCATGCAGCACTTACGGAAGGACGATATCTACGAGACATGACCTTCATCGACCTCGAAGAGAAGTTCCTCGCTACCTACTCCTTTCTGACCAGGAAGCCGCTTCTCATAGTGGTTAACGTGGAAGAAGAGCTACTGGCTCACGAAGTCTGGTCAAAGATGGAATCGGAACTTCGCAAACGTGGCGCCGAACCCATCACTCTTTGCGCCACGCTCGAGGCGGAGGTCGCTACCTTGGAGCCCGAGGAACAACTGGAGTTCCTGGAGTCCGTAGGACTCTCTGGCTCTGCTTCCGCACGACTGTTGAGGGGGGTCTTCAAGGCTCTCGACCTCATCTCTTTCTTTACCGTCGGCGAGGACGAAGTCCGCGCCTGGCCGGTCCGCGTAAACTCCCCGGCCCCCTACGCCGGCGGCCGGGTCCACTCCGATATCCAGCGCGGCTTCATTCGTGCAGAAGTGGTCTCCTACGCCCACTTCCAGGAAATGGGCTCCCTCGCCGCCGCCCGTAAAACCGGCCGCCTCCGCACCGAAGGCAAAGCCTACATCGTCAAAGACGGCGACATTATGAATTTCCTCTTCAATGTCTAGGTAGAGATCAATCAACGGTCGCAAGAGGCAACACTCACCTGAGCACGTCCACCAACACAGCAGAGGCAACCGCGATTCTGTGACAGCTTGACACCCAACACACGCACACGTAGTCTGCGGGCGACAATCATCAGGGGGGGTGAAGATGTTGCGCGGAATCGTGATTCTCATTTGTTTGGGGCTGTTGGCCGGTTGTGCTGGGACGGACGAAACGGTTGAGACCGGAGAAGAGACGCTCAAGCCCGGTGACCTGATCATCACCGAGGTAATGGTCCACTCCGCGCCCTACACAAACGACGACTGGGTGGAGATTCGCAATGTCACCGATCGCACCATCTGTGTGGCCGGCTTGCGAATGCGGGCAAATCTTCACGACAGCGGTACCTTCACCGTACCCGGCACCGTCGAGGAGTGCATTGCGCCTGGCGAGTTTTTCGTTTTCGGCGCCCAGGAGCATGACTACGTGCACTTCGTCAACGCGAAGATCAAGCTGCCCGCCACGAAACAGGATGTCCTGCTGCTCAAAGGTGCACAGCTAATCGATTCCGCCCGCTACTCCACAACAGACCCCACCGCTCCCCTCGGCAAACCGGCTGACGGAAAGTCTTTCTCCCTCTGTAGCTACTGCCAGGATGCCATGTGCTCCAAAGATGCGGGCCACTGGATTATCGAGGAGAACGAGAAGTACAACGATAGCGACTACGGCACGCCGGGATCAGCCACCACCTGCTCCACCTTGCCAGGCGATGCCCTTTCCGGTGACGTTGTCCTCGATTGCATGACGCCTGAGCCCGGCGACCTCGTCATTACCGAAGTTGCCGCCAATCCCTTTGACGAAGATGATGGAGAATGGCTCGAAATCTATGTCACGGCTGCCGGTGCCGGAAAGCATCTCAACGGCCTCGACATCGTGGTCGACGGCAAGAGCCGCGGCATCGTCGGGGGGAATAGCTGCATCCCGCTGGTTCCCGAGAGCTACATCCTGGTGGCTGGCACTGAATTCCCCTTCGGTGCCGATCAGGTGGCCGCAGACGCAGTCTTGAAATCCCTCAAGATTCCCAACAAGGAAGCCCTCGTGGCCATTTTCGCCGGCGAAACGCTGGTAGACGAAGCGACCTATGACGAGAAGTCAGATGGTATCTCCTGGCAACTTAGCGGCTCATTCCTTGATTCCGATGCAAACGACAACATCCTGAACTGGTGTTTCACCACTACCAGCGAAGACAACGCCCTGCCTCACGGTGATGGCGACGTTTCCTACGCCACCCCTGGCGCGGCCAACGAAGTCTGCCCCCTGGTCTGTGGCGAGGGGCAGTGCGTGCAAGGTGACTTCTGCGTGCAGATTTGGCCGGTCGTACCAGGCGACATCACCATCACTGAAGTCATGGCCAACCCCCACGATGAGGGGACGGGAGAGTGGTTCGAGATGCGGTTCACCCAAAACGTCAAAGGCAAGTACATGAACGGCGTCGAGATCTTCGTTGACGGCACCTCCAAAGGAACCATCGAGGGCATCGACGGAAGCTGCGTGGCGGCCAACGCCTACGAATACCTGGCCATCGCTAAAAGCGCCGCACACCTGGCCGACCTCGAGTTGGACAATGTCGTTGAGGTTACCAAACTGGGACTCAAGAATGACTCGGTGAACCTGGTTTTGAAGCGTGAGGGTGAGGAACTCGTCTCGCTAATCTATGACGAACAGGAGGACGGCGTTTCATATCAACTGAACATCTACGAAATAGATTCGCCTGAGCTGGCCGAGAACTGGTGCTTCACTCCGACTACCGAGGAATTCCTCTTTGCCGGTGCCGAGGGCAAGGGCAGCTACGGTACCCCGGGAAAGCCTAATACTGGCTGCCCTCTGATTTGCGACCCGGACGAATGTGAACTGGATGGCATGTGCAGCAAGATCACGCCGGTTTCCACGGGCCAACTTGTAGTCACCGAAGTAATGGCAGACCCCGGTGGTGACAAGGGCGAGTGGTTCGAAATGCTGGTTACGGGCGAGGCTGAAGGGATGCACTTGAACGGCCTCGAAGTATTGGTCGACGGGTTAAGCAAAGGCGTTGTGGCCAACGAATCCAACCAGTGCCAGGTGGCCACTGGCGGCGATATCCTGGTTGTCGGCAAGACTCTGGACCTCTTCACCACGCCCTACCCCGTCAAATCGGACTTGCTAGTCCCGAGTCTGGCTCTGAAGAACGGGGAATTTGAGCTACGCCTGGAGGTTGGCGGCAACGAGATAGATGCCGCCACATATGACTCCAAAGTGTCTGGCATCTCCTTCCAGCTCAACGGCCTCTTCACCGATGCCATGTCGAACGATTCAGCGGACAACTGGTGCTACACGCCCGACACCTCCGACTACGAGATCGAGGCCGGTTCTTACGGCACACCTGGTGAGTTGAATCCGGAATGTCCTGCCGAGTAGCGGCCGCAGTCTATCGGAAAATCGAGTAGAAGACGCCGGCGGCAATTGCCGACCCGATGACTCCTGCCACATTGGGCCCCATGGCATGCATAAGGAGGTGGTTGTCGGGGTCATATTCCCGGCCGACATGCTGCACAACCCGAGCGGAGTCAGGCACTGCAGAGACACCGGCGGCACCGATAAGCGGATTGATCTTCTTTTTCAGGAAGAGATTCAGGATCTTGGTGAAGATCACTCCACCGGCGGTGGCACAGGCAAAGGAAAACGCCCCCAGCGCGAAGATGAGCACCGCCTGCTTGGTCAGGAAATAGTCGGCTTGAGTTGAGGCTCCAACTGTCAAGCCGATAAGAACCGTGACGATATCGACGAATGAGGTTCTGGAGGTCTGCGCCAGACGATCAGTTACGCCACTCTCCTTGAGCAAATTGCCGAAGAAGAACATGCCCAGCAAGGGCAACGCTCCTGGTGCCACGAAGGTCGCCAGGATAAGGCCACCGATAGGAAAGAGGATCTTCTCCCGCTCGGAGACCTGGCGGGGCTCGGGCATCCGCATACGCCGCTCCTTGTCATTGGTAAGGAGCTTCATGATGGGCGGTTGGATGACAGGTACGAGAGCCATGTATGAGTATGCAGCGATGGCGATAGGCCCCAGCAGGTGAGGAGCCAACATCGAGGAAATGAAAATGGCGGTAGGCCCGTCGGCCCCGCCAATGATGCCGATGGCGGCCGCCTCGCTGACGTCAAATCCAAGAATCAGGGCCCCGGCAAAAGTAATGAAGATCCCTACCTGGGCTGCTGCCCCTAGTAGCACCATCACCGGCTTCGAGAGGAGCGAAGAGAAATCTGTCATGGCGCCGATACCCAGGAAGATCAGCGGCGGATAGACACCGTACCGAATTCCGAAATAGAGGATATTGAGCACTGACATGTCTTCGTAGATACTGATTCGCATCCCCGCAGCCACGGGAATATTGCCCACCAGGATCCCGAAACCGATGGGAACCAGCAGGAGCGGCTCGAACCGCTTGACAATACCCAGCCAGATGAAAACCGCGCCGATGCCAATCATGACGATGTGGCCGAAGGTGAAGTGAGGACCAAATCCAGTGTTGTTGATGAATTCGTAGAAGATGTCCATTGGTCCCTCTATTCCTTGGCCGCGGAGCCGGCGGTGTGCGACCGGTAGAAGACGACCTTGCGGTCATTGACAACCGCAGTTGTAGCCATCCCGACGGTGACAAGCTTGACGGTCTGGACTTTCCCGTCGACGGACACTTCCCGCTCCTCGCCCAGAGGGAACTTTCCAGCCCGGTAGAGGGTGCGCACCACCTGGGCAACAGCCAGATCGGCGGCCCGCAGAAGTAGCGGACCAGTCAGTGCAGCTCGCTCCAGTTCGTCCTCCTCGGCTCCCTCGACGACTTCTGCCTCCGCCTCGTCAACAACTTCAACCGGCTTCGGCCTGTGCAGCATACTTCGGACAAAAACGGACCATTGACCACCCGCGAAAAAGGCGAGCAGCCGCATATAGACATAGAGCAATACGAGGCCGGCAAAGACTGCCGAAAGTCCTACCAGCGAAAGTACGGGGGCACGACTCTCAAAGAGTACATCCAGCCAACCGGAGCCAGCGTTGGCAAGCACGAGCAATTCTGACAAGATGACCGCCATGCTAGCCTCCAATGGTCAGAAGAACTGCGTCCTTAGTCACATTATCGCCTGCCCGATAGCAAATCTTGAGCACGGTACCTGAGGCCGGAGCGGTCAGGGTGTTTTCCATCTTCATGGCCTCCAGGAGCATCACCTTCTGCCCCTCTTCCACCGTATCGCCCTTGTGGACGTCGTAGCGGATCACGACTCCCGGCATGGGGGATCTCAGTGGGGTCCCTTCTACCCCGGAAGGTGCCCCGTCGGCACCAGGCACTCCGGCTGCGGTCGCTCCCGCGGGCGCACCGCCCGCGGCCAGGCCTGGGAAGATTGGGGTGTCATCAACCTGTGCCACGTGAACCTCGTAGTCCTCCCCATCGACGCTGATGGAAAACGTGAGACTTTGACCCAGATCCATGTGCGGCTCACCGCTCAGCTCGCCAGAGCGGAGTTTCCGGATGAGAGAGTCCTCTTTCTTAATACGCGCCAGAGTCTTGCCCTCTTTCACTTCATCAGGCATCTCGGCCAGGCCATACTTCCACTCGAGAAAACGCTTTCCCACGGTGGGATAGAGTGCATAGGTTATGAGGTCCTTCTCATCTTTCGCGAGGTCACCGACCTCCGCCTTCATCTTCTCAAGCTCAGGCTCAAGTGTATCGCCTGTCCGCCCAGTAATTGGAGTCTGCCCTTTGGGGTAGTCCTGAAGGGCCAATTTGCGCAACTCCTCGCTCATGGGAAGCGGCGGCTCCCCGTAAAGACCGTAGGCGTAGTCTTTCACCTGTGCAGATATCATCTTGTAGCGTCCAAAGAGCACATTCTGGACAGACTGTATTCCGACGATTTGGCTCGTAGGTGTGACGAGCGGGCAACTACCAAGGTCCTTGCGGACCCGCGGGAGTTCTTCGTAGACCTCGTCCAATCTGTCCAGCGCGTCGGCTTCCCGCAACTGGTTGATCAGGTTTGAGAGCATTCCGCCGGGCACCTGATGCTTGAGCACCCCGGTATCGATTACCGCCATCTTGGTGTCGTTGAGATAATCCCGGTAGCGCGGTGCCACCTTCTCAAGTTCCTGACCAATACCGATAAGACTGTCCAGATTAAGACCCGTATCCCGGTCCGTGCCAAAGAAAGCGGCCACCATCGGTTCAATGGCCGGCTGACCAGTTCGAAGTGCGAACGGAGCCAACGCACAGTCGATGACGTCGACGCCAGCCTCAGCCGCCTTGTAACAAGTCATGGAACCCATGCCGGAGGTATAGTGAGTGTGCAGATGCACCGGTAGACCAACCTCCGCCTTCAAAGCACCAACCAGGTCGTAGGCATCCTCGGGGCAGAGCAGACCGGCCATATCCTTGATGCAAATGGAGTCAGCCCCCTGGTCCCTGAAGGTCCTCGCCTTGTTCACGAAATACTCGATGGTGAATACATCGCCACCCAATCGTCGCCCCATCAATGAGTAAGAGAGGGCCGCCTGAAAATGCTTTCCGGAAGCCTTGATGGCCGCCACCGCAGTCTCGAAGTTACGGGGGTCGTTGAGGGCATCGAAGACGCGAAAGACATCGATTCCAGTTTCCGCGGCGTTCGTCACGAATGCCGTAACCACGTCGTCCGCATAGTTGCGATAGCCAACTGCGTTTTGACCCCGCAAGAGCATCTGCAGCTTTGTTTGAGGTGCTGCCTCTCTGATTGTCGCCAACCGCTCCCACGGGTCTTCACCCAAATAGCGGATGCACGTATCAAAGGTGGCACCACCCCAAACTTCCATCGCGTAGACTCCTTCGCAGTCCATTCGACGAATCAGGGGAAGCATGTCATCGGTGCGCATTCGAGTGGCCAGAATCGACTGGTGGCCATCTCGAAAGGTGGTATCGGTAATTCGGAGCGGCAGTTTCTCAGTCATCGTGTCGAACCTCATTTCGGAAGTTCTGAAACAAACAACGTAAGGGCAACTATACGCCGGTCGACAACGTTGTCGACCCATAATTAAATATTAGGACGCGAAAGGCCCGACCTTTCGCCATTCTTGACCCCGAACCGGCACCAAAGTACTATCGGCGAGGCCGGAAAAGAGAGCGGCCGAGGCGCAAATTGGCTCTTTCGAGTGGCGTCAAACGGAGGAAATTCATGAAGAACTGCCCAATCTTGCTGGTCGCAGCCACTACTGCACTGCTGGTCGCATGTGGTGGCGGGAATGGTTCTGAGACGAGTGACGATGTGCGGGACGACACAACGCTCCCCGCCGACGTCTCCGGCAAAGAAGATTTCCACCGCGCAGTTGACAGCAAAGGTAACTGGGACGGTCGAACAGAAGAAGATTCGCTCCCGGATCTGGACCCCGGTGCCGATATGGGACCCGACCTATGCGTTCCGGAGTGCGCTGGTTCTGAGTGTGGAAGTGATGGCTGCGGTGGTAACTGCGGCGACTGTGGAGAGACGGGCATCTGCTTCGAGGATAGCTGCGTCGAATGTGTCGGAGATGATGATTGCGAAGTCGGCTACGGCTGTGATGAGAACCAATGCACGCCCTCCGGTTGCCCCGCAATCCCTTGCGAGGAAGGACTCTTGTGCCACGCAGAGAGCGCTGAGTGCGTAGAGTGCCTTGTCGCCACCGACTGCTCCCCGTTTCACGAATGCGTCGACCACATTTGCGTCCCGCCCCCCCCTTGCGAATCTTCCAAGGATTGCCCAGATGACACAGTCTGCGACAAAGAAAAGGGCTACTGTCTGGAGTGCATTACGGACGACGACTGCCCTGCGGACCACCGCTGCATCGAAACGCAGGTCTGCGAGTTGGTGCTCTATTGTGGCTCGGACAAGGAGTGCAAGGAGTTCGACAAGGTTTGCGATATGGTCATCGGCGAGTGCGTCGACTGCGTTTCTGATTTTGATTGCCCCGACCCCTTCTATTGCGGTGGCAGCATCTGTCTTGAGGACCTCTGCGACCAGATGGCCGGTTGGCCCGCCTGTATTGATGGGGACGTCTCTTCCTGTGCCGACAACGGGAGCCTGCTCACCGTCGTCGAAGTTTGTGCCGAGCAGACCTTTTGTGCCGATGCGTCATGCCATCCCTGGGTTTGTGAACCAGAGGGTATTGGTTGTGCAGAGTCCGTTGCCTATCTGTGCAACGAAGAGGGTAGCGGTTTCGCATCTGAAACCGACTGCTCAGCAGTAGAGGAAGCGTGTTCTGGAGGCGAATGCAAACCAGTGGTTTGCGAGGCCGGTGAGCCTGTCTGCCTCGACCCGCTGACTCTCGTCACCTGCTCAGAAACGGGCACCGATTTCGTGAGTGAACCCTGCGGCGATGGCTTCTATTGTGACAATGCCAACACCCTTTGCCTCCCCTGGGTCTGCATCCCGGGCAGCAAGGGATGTGACGGCGAGACCTCTTTGACGTGCGATGAATTTGGCACCGCCTGGGGCGATGCAGTGGAGTGCGATGACGACGGACTCTTCTGCCAGGAGGGAGAATGTGTCGCCTGTGACCCCGCCTGCGGAAATCGGAACTGTGGTCCTGATGCCTGCGGCGGCACCTGCGGCACGTGTGGGGCACCCGATAGTTGCCTGGCCGGATATTGTGAAGACCAGACGTGCCCGACGCCTTGCAACGGGAAGAGCGTGGAGGCCTTCTTGTGTGGCCTTGACATCTGCTACCCGGATTTAGTTACAGCCACTGAGCTTGCCGCTCCCCTGGGTGACCCTTTCGATCAGATGTTCAACGTCCAGGCCAAATATGGTGGGGAGGGTAATGATCTGGTCCCCAGCAACGCACCTTCATTCGCGGTCATGGCCACCGGAAAGATCTCCAACACTCAGCACAATGACCAGATGGCCCCCAACCAATGCGCCAATGACCCCATTAAGAACGGGGAGAACTGTGATGTGGTGAAGGGTACTATGAACCTCAAGGCACCGGCGGGCGCAACGGGATTCAGCGTCGACTTCGTCTTTCTCACCAAGGAAGTCGAGATTCAGCAACCCTTCGACGATCGTTTCTACATCCTCTTGAATGCACCACAGACCACAAACGGCGAGACGTGGGTCATCAACTTCATGAATTGTCTGCCGAACGTTGAAGCCGATTTCTCCTTCGAGGAAGCGAACTTCTGTTACATCCGGGCTCACAGCGGATTCGCGGTGAACCCTTCGCCGCTCAATCTTGCCGGCACCGGATTCGCGGGTTCAACAGCCTGGCTTAGAACTTCCTGGGAAATTCAGGCCGGCGAAGAATTCTCGCTTACTTTCCAGGTGGCAGATTGGAAGGACGCCCAGTATGACTCCGCTGCCGTTATCGACAATTTCCAATGGCTCTTCACGCCCGTAGCACCCAAAACGGAGCAACTACCGTGAGAACGTTCCTCCTCATAACCATCACCATCACCATGCTCGGCGGTTGCGCTCGAGAGGGGGTCCGTCCCGTGCTCTCCTACCCTCGGGACACGACCTCGCCAACGCCCGATGATGTTCTTGATGTAGTGGCCTATGAGGAGAACTCGAAAGAGACACAATGACCCTGCGATTCAACGGCATAATTGCCGCCTCCACCCGCCACAGCCATGAACTCTCTGCTTTGAGCCAACAATCTGAAGTCGACGCCACATCCCTCTCCAGAGTGCTCGGCGAGGCGCAGCAGATTTGCCAGACCGTAGAGACCGAATGCCTCCGAGCGCAAAGTTCTCCCGCCCACCTGGACGTCCGCTCCAAGGAAGCGTATGCGTGGTTCGTTCTGCTTTCTGAGGAGAGCCACTTGCGACTCCACCTACAGGCCTTGCGTGATGCTCGTCAGGTGGTAGAGGAGTGGCCGTCGAAGACCCATCGCATGGCTGACGTCCAGCTCTTGCCGCTCCGCAGTCTTTGGCGGGCAACCCCACGGCGAGGTGTCATCGAACATCGATTCAGTGAGCTCTTCGCCATCGCTGACCGGCAATTCTGGCAGAGTTTCTTTCAGGCATTCGCAAGGCAGCAAACGACGGTCTCCAGGCGCCTGCTAAGGGAGTTTGCCAACACCGACGATGCCCTGGAATGGATGGCAGCCATTGAGGAGTGCATCCCTGCAGACGAGGAGGCTGCAGCCGGAAGGGTTCGTGATTTGGACGCCATCTTCAATCGAGTCAACGAACGCTACTTCGGTGGTGCCATGGAGCGACCTCAGATTGCCTGGTCGCGACGTCCTACACGGCGGGTCTTCGGCCACTATCAGTTCGCCCGGGATCGCCTCACCGTTTCACGCACCCTGGATGCCGACGCAGTGCCAGAATATGTCGTCGAGTTCATTATGTTTCACGAACTTCTCCACAAGAAACACGGCTTGACCAAAGCCAGTAATCGCCTATACGCCCATACCGCGGCCTTCCGTACCGAAGAAAGGTCCTTCCCGCTTTTCAAAGAGGTCCAGCAGGAGCTCTCGAAACTTGCGCGCCAAAGACGCCGCTAGGACACCCGTTGCCCCACCCCACCGGGGCAAATTTGCCAGCTTCCACGGGAGGTCTTACAATGGGCCCCAAGAGGTGCAACATGATCGGCTTCCAGTCCCTATCTGATAGTCCGCCGAGGAATACGGACACAGCGGTCCTGCCCCCTGGTGAAGAACGTCGTAACGTCTGGCGCGTCCTCTACTTTCCGTATACCTGGCTGGTTTACATTCCCCTCTTCGGGTTTCTTACTGCATTTTGGGGAGCCATCGGCATGGCCGTGGCAAAGTTCAGCACCAGACTCTCGGAATGGGCGGGTGTCGCCTGGGGGCGCTGCTGTTGCCTTCTCAACTTCACGTGGGTGACGGTTCGAGGCCGGGAGCACGTTCGCCCCGGGCAATCCTACGTTATCCTGGCAAACCACCAGAGCCATTTTGACATCTTCACCATCTACGGCCACCTGAATATGCCCTTTCGTTGGGTCATGAAAGAGGAACTCAGAAAGGCTCCATTCATTGGCTGGTACACCAATCTGGCCGGCCACGTCTTCGTCGACCGCTCCAACCGGGAAAGAGCCCTTGCCAGCCTCGAGGCAGCCAAGGCGCGTCTCGTAAACGGCCTCTCCGTACTCTTCTTCCCGGAAGGCACGCGCAGTCGGGATGGTCGCATCACCCCCTTCAAGAAGGGCGGCTTCCATATGGCCCTCGACCTCGGGCTCCCGATCCTTCCGGTCTCCATTTCCGGCACCTGGAAGGTTCTACCCGGCAAGACCCTGAAGCTGCTTCCCGGCAACCCCACAATCACGATCCAGCCACCCATCGATACGGGCAACATCGATCGGGAGAGATTGGACGAACTCGTTACCGAGACTCGTGCCGCAATCTGTCAGGGATTGACATCCTGGGAACGGGATGAGGACTAGCCAACTGCCGTAACTATCGAGTTAGCTTATCAAACGCTGATTTCAGGCCACCATGCAGGGCGCTTACCTCATCATCCTGCCACTGTTCGTTGCGGATGAAGCTGGTGAGGTCGGCACGGTTGTCGAACCGCCCCACTGCCAGGTTCCAGCTCTTCCAGACATAGACCTGCTCACCCGCGTCGTTGGTAGCCAGGATCGGACGGCCGATTTCCACAGTATCGGCAATGCTGGACTGGCTCAGCAGATAGTCCATATCGTCAAGACCATATTCGCCCAGCATCACTTCCATGGGGACCGAATGGTGCAGGATTGAACTCTGTCCATCGGGCCGCGCCCGCTCGATGTTCTTGCGCCGCGAATCCTCCGCCGTTACCCAAACATAGAGGATGCTCGCCCGGTCGAGAACGTCGTCGGAGAACTGACCGAGAGTATACTGGTAGCCCTGTGGGGGCGTCAGGGGGAAAGCAGAGCCGTTGACGCCGCCCCGGGCAGCCTCTATGACAATGGTCTTGCCGTCGAGACCTTCCGAGCAGATCTTGTTGCGATACTCCAGCTCAGGAGCAACTTCTTCATCCATCACTTCGGCGATCTCACAGCGCACCCGATAAGGTACCTCGCCCAGTGCCCGCGGCAGGTCTACCTTCTCATGTGCATTGTCAAGTCTGTCTAATAGCCACTGCGCCGGAGAAACGGGTGAAACAGTTCGCTGCGCTCGCAGGTCCGCGTAGTCCTCATTGAGCATCTGCACCAGCGTGCCCCATTCGAAACCATCGATGAATGGACGCTTCGGGCCCTTGTAGAAGACGTAAGGTTGCCCTCGCTTTGCCAGCTCATCGTCAATGCGGTGCATGAAGTGAACATAGGGGTAGTCATCGAGTTGAACTGTTGCCCCCATGTGAAAATCCCGCTGACAGACTTCGGCGGAGATTCCATCAAGATACTTCCGAACCTCAGACTTCCCTGATGCCGGTAGCGCAAGCAGTAAAACGGTATCGAGCAATTTCGTCATGATTCCCTCCCTGAAGACGGTTTGCGGCGCCCAGTATAGCGCCCGCCCACGCACGTGTCCACACGTACTGGAAGCCCGTTGCTTGACGGCCACCCAGATCCGGGCGTATCGTGGTGCAGTTCGGAACCTCAAAGGGTGAAATACCATGACCTATACGGCAGAATTCAAGATCCTCAGTCACCAGATGCGACTGCTCCTCGAAGTCGGGCAAGCCATCAACTCCGTGCTCGAACTCGACAAGTTGCTGGAGCTCATTGCGGCGAAGGCTACCGACCTCTTGGAGGCAGAGCGTTGCACCATCTTCGTGGTGGATCGCGACGAAGGTATCCTTTGGACCCAGACCGCCGTGGGCGAAGCCAGATTCGAAATCCCGCTGAGCACCGGAATTGCGGGGGCGGTCGTCACCTCCGGCAACCTGATCAACGTCAAGGACGCATACAAAGATCCTCGCTTCAACCAGGATGTGGACCGCCGGACAGGCTTTCACACCAGCAGCCTCCTGGCCGGGCCGATGTACAATCAGGCTGGCGAGATTATCGGTGTTTGCCAACTTCTCAACAGCCGCAACGGGCTCTTCGAGGAGACCGACGAGAAACTCCTTTCGGCGCTCAGTGGCTTTGTCGGCAACGCCCTTGAGAAGGCTCAGCTCTACGAACAACTGAAGAGCACTTTTCTCTCAGTTCTAGAGGTACTTGCTGCCACGGTCGATGCCAAACATCCATACACCGCGGGTCACACCGAACGGGTATCCGAATATTCCTGCGGCATCGCCAAGATGATGGGCCTTCCAGACGAAGACATAGAGCAGCTCAGAGTCGCCGCTTACCTGCATGATTACGGCAAAATAGGGATCAGGGATGCGGTGCTGACAAAACCCGATCGACTAACCAATGACGAGTACCTGGAAATGAAGTCCCATGTCGTCAAGACCCAGGAGATCCTCTCCCGAATGCACTTCTCCAAGCAGCACCGGCTTGTTCCTGCCATCGCCGGCGCCCATCACGAGCGTTGGGACGGGAAGGGGTATCCCAACGGTCTGGCCGGAGAGGACATTCCCCTCGGTGCCCGAATTATGGCCATCGGCGACGTCTTCGATGCCCTCACGTCGGACCGGGACTACCGCACTGCGATGCCATACGCTGAGGCCCTTGAACTACTGCGATCCGACGTCGGCTCCTCCTTTGATCCCAGGGTCTTCCCATACTTCGAAGCCTACTATCGAAAGCGGTTTCCCGAGGACCCCTGACCCCAACTCCGGTCCCTTCCAGCGGTTCCGAATCGCCATTCCAACCCAACACAGCAGAGGCTCGGTGAAGCGGGGAGACCCTTCGACTCCAGGGTGTTGTACAATGGATGACAGCGCACGCGCGTTCTGCATCTTACCCATCGTGCGCATACGCTGGCTTGACTTAGACTCTGCCCGGAGGCTACGATCGACGGGTTACTATATGGTGAAAGCGGGGGAAGGACCTTGAAGAACTTTCTGGCCAAATTGATTCTCCTTATGGGGGTCCTGGGAATGGCTGCATGCAGCTCAGGCGTTACTGACCTACTCGATGTCGAAGGCAACGCCCCGGATAGTGCGGCCGTGCCCGATCAAACATCCCTGGACAGTTCTCTCGATGGCTGGGTGGAGGACGTTGCCGACGGTGCCAATGGCGATGGACTCTTCTTCGACGGAAGCATCGACTCCGACCTATCTATGGATATTGCTCCAAGCTGCGAGCCGGGGCAGGGGGAATTCGGCTGCCCCTGCGAGAGCGAAGACGATTGCGCCGGTGACTGGTGCATTGGCACTCCCGAAGGAAAGGTCTGCTCCAAAACCTGCCTTAGCGAATGTCCCAAAGGGTGGAACTGTGTTGAACTCAATAATCCCCCTGACATCGAATGGATCTGCGTGCCGCAGGCCGGCACTCTCTGTTTCCCCTGCTCCAAGGACAGCGACTGCACCTATTCCACCTTCAATACGGAACAGAGTTTCTGCGTCTCACTGGGCGATGAAGGGAGTTACTGTGGAAGTTACTGCGAAATCGGCGGCGATGCCTGCCCCAACGGTTTCGACTGTACGGAAGTCGATACCCTGGGCGGCGAGACCATTACCCAGTGCATCCCTTCCGAGGGCGTCTGTGAGTGCCCGCAAATGGCCATCCAACAGGGTCTGTCGACCTCTTGTGCGGTAACCAACGAGTTTGGCTCGTGCCAGGGCCAACGATCCTGTTTGGAGGGTGGCTTGACCGAGTGCGGAGCACCCGCTCCCACGGCGGAAAGTTGCGACGGGATGGATGAGGACTGCGATGGCGAAATCGACGAAGAGATTGAGGCCGTTGAATGCACCACGAGCAACGAACTGGGCGAGTGCCCGGGCATGGCCGAGTGCGCCGATGCGAAGTGGGTCTGCGATGCACCCGACCCGGAGGCTGACACCTGCGACGGCGAAGACAACGACTGCGACGGGGCGATTGACGAGGACTCCACCGATACCGACGAGGATGAGATCGCCGATTGTGTGGACGAGGATGACGACAATGATGGCGTGCTCGACACCGACGACAACTGTCAACTGATAGGCAATCCTGAACAGGAAGACATGGACTTCGACCTCTTAGGCGATCCCTGCGACCCGGACAAGGATGGTGACCTGAAAGCCAACGATGTTGATAATTGCCCCGAACTCGCAAATCAGGACCAGATCGACACAGATGACGACTCCTTGGGCAACGCCTGCGACGATGACGATGACAATGACGATGTCGCAGACGAGCTGGACAACTGCCCCCTCGTCGCAAATCCAGAGCAGGGCGATCAGGATGAGGACGGCGTTGGCGACAAGTGCGACGATGACCTCGATGGCGATGGAGTTGCTGATGGCGATGACAACTGCATTGAAGTGGTGAATCCCCTCCAAATCGATACTGACGGCGATGGCCAGGGTGACGGCTGTGACCTCGACGATGACAATGACACCGTACCGGACGCCATCGACAACTGTCCTCTGCTGGAGAACAGTGAACAAGAAGATCTCGATGAGGACGGATTCGGTGATATCTGTGACGACGACACTGATGGGGATGGGGACCCCGACGAGGTGGACTGCAAGCCTCTCGACCCGGCCATCAACCACGACGCCGTAGAAGCCTGCGATGAGGTAGATAATGACTGCGACGGGATGGTGGACGAAATAGATGCCACTGGTTGCCAACTCTACTATAAGGATGTGGACAAGGATGGCTTCGGCCTGAGCGATGATTCCAGGTGCCTTTGTGGCATTGAGGGGGACTACTCAACCTTCGTTCCCGACGATTGCGACGACACCAACGAGAACAACAACCCAGATGCCACCGAGTCCTGCGACGACGAGGACAATGACTGTGACGACCTCATCGACGAAGAGGATGGACTCGGTTGCCAGACCTTCTATCTGGACGGCGATTCGGACGGATTCGGCACATCGGAGTCGAGCAAGTGCCTGTGCAACGAATCAGGCAAATACACGGCAAAGATCGTGGGGGACTGTAACGACGACAATGCCAGCGTCAATCCCAACATAACTGAGAAGTGCAATGGCGTAGACGACAATTGCGATGACGCGGTCGACGAAGAGGACGCGCAAGGATGCGACTTCTGGTTCAAGGATGCTGACGAAGATGGCTTCGGAAGTGAGAACAACGTCAAGTGCCTCTGCGACGCCACGGGTGTTTTCAGCACGCAGATCATTGGTGACTGCAATGACGACGCCAAACTGGTCTTCCCTGGGGCCGCCGAATCCTGCAACGAGATCGACGACGACTGCGACGACCTGGTTGACGAAGCTGGAGCAGCAGGGTGCGAGGAGTACCTGAAGGACAGCGACGAAGATGGTTTCGTCAAGGATGGAGACACGAAGTGTCTTTGTGAATCGGAGGCGCCATACACCGGACTCAAAGGTGGTGATTGCAACGACGGTCTGGCAGGAGTGAACCCAGATGCCACGGAAAGCTGCAACGGACTGGATGACAACTGCGACGGGAAGACAGACGAGCTGGGAGCGACTGGATGCAACGGTTACTACCTCGATGTGGACGAGGACGGGTACGGCGAAATCGGCAGCCTCCTTTGCCTCTGTTCTCCCCAGGGATCCCAGAACGCTGACAAGGGCGGGGACTGCGAAGATAAGAACAATCAGGTCCACCCTGATGCCGCAGAGATTTGCGACGGTCTGGACAACAACTGCGACGGACTCTTCAACGAAGGCTGCGACGATGACGGAGACAAGCATTGCGACAGTCAGATGAGCGTCATCGGTGCCCCGCAAGTCTGCCCGAAAGGAGGGGGGGACTGCGATGACACCAATGAACTGGTGAACCCCTCCGCTTCGGAGACATGCAATGGCGTTGACGACGACTGCAATGGCAAGATCGACGCGGCAGATCTGCCCCACGCCGACATCTGTGATCCCCTGCAACACGCCAATACAATTTGCGGGAATGGGCAATGCATAATCGAAAGCTGCCTGACCAACTGGTACGACATCGACGGAATCAACTCCTCCGGTTGCGAATGTGGAATCGACCCCATTGAGCCCCTTGGGGGTCAGACCTGCTCCGCTGCAGTGGACATCGGCGCGTTCCCAGATGATGAAACAGCGGCCACCGTTAGCGGCAACATCATTCCCGAAGGTGAGGCCGATTGGCTGACCTTCCAGGCCGTGGACACCTCGGATGCTTCGGGGTGCGATGAGTTCCACCTCGATGTACGATTTCTCAGCAATCCAGACAACGAATTCATCTTCGACGTCCATTTGGGAGGTTGTGATGAGGCCGACGTACTCTGCAAAGCCACGGACCACCTTGAGTATTACACCGATTTCCGTGAGGAGACACCCCTGGGCGAGTGTCCCTGCAGTTCAGGCCTGACGACGCCGACTGCCAACGCCTGTGCGGACAACTCCAAGACGGTTTTCATCAAGGTATTCCGCAATCCCGGCAAGCCCGTCACCTGCGCCAGCTACGAATTGCAGGTTTCCAACGCTCTCTACAGCTACGTCGCCCCGTAACCATGTCATCACCTCCCCCCGACGCCCTTCTCCAGCACCTGATCGGCGTTCTGCGCCCCCGTAAGGTGCAGGTTCTAGATGACTCGTGGGAGGGCTCAACTCGACTCTTTGAGTGCCTCGACGCCGCCGGCGGGAAGTGGACCGTCTGGCTTGCGCCCAATGAGGGGGAGGGGAACGCGTTTGAGGTGGGCGAGAGCTTTCTGCTCGGTTACCGTGGAGACCCTCCCCCGGCAGCGCTCTCCGCGCTGCGGGGGCTCGCCTCCAGGCTCCGTGCATTGGCACGTAGCACAAATGGCGAGAACTGGTTCACGGCCCCCTCATCAATCGGGGAACCATCGGGGCCGAGCCTGATCTACGGAGACTCCCGCCTCGAAATGCGAGTGACACTTCAATGCAACGAGCGATGCCTCTTTTGTAATAGCCAGGAGGGTGCCGAGAATCTGGTGGTCTCCAGGGAAGAGGCCTTTGCCTTGCTCGAGGAGGCTCGCTCCAAGGGGGCCGAGGTACTCGTGCTCACTGGCGGGGAACCGCTGGTTGTCGAGTGGTTACCGGATGTGGCGCGGCAAGCACGAAAGCAGGGATACAGCCGCATCAACCTCCAGACCAACGGAGTCCTCCTGGCCCGGGCAGACTACTGGGAGAGGATGCAGGAGACAGGTCCCGATGAACTCTTCATCTCTGTACACGGACCAAACGACGAGGTGGTCAAGTCGATCTCCGGGGTCGCCGGTCTTCTTGCGTCCAAGCAAGAGGCCATCGTTGCAAGTATTGAGGCCGGCTATCGCGTCGTCGTTGCCTTCGTTCTTTGTCGCCAGAACATGACCCATGCCACCGCCACGGTCGAGATGCTCGCCTCGCTGCCCGCCCGCCCAGAGATGATATCTTTCTCATTTGTCGCTCCCTCCGGGGCTGCGATAACGGCCGGTCGGGAAACCATTCCAACCATGACGGAGGCCGCCCCGCATCTGCTGGCCGGACTACGGCGTGGAGCTGAATTGGGAGTGAAATCCGTGCTGATGGAATTCTGCGGTATACCGACTTGCGTCGAGCCCGCCTTGCGGGCCTTCAGTGAGCCCTACTATTCCGACCATCCCCTCGGCGTCCCCCCCGATAAACAGAAGCTTGACGTTTGTCCCGATTGTCACTGGAATCATCGATGCACCGGCGTTTTCAAAGGCTACCTGGACCTCTACGGCCCCGACGAAATCCTGAATGCTCCTCACTCCCACCGGGAGGCCCCCTGATGAATTGTCGCTCCACTTCGTCCCTGCTCCTCGCCCTGCTCACGCTAGGTAGTTGCGCCCGCGCCCCCCGCGCACCGGACAAGGCCAGACAGATAGAGAATCCACGCACGAGAGCCAACCAGCAAGCCGCTCCCTTAAAGGCCCAGCCGACACCGTCTGCGACCTCCGACAGCGCCGGCTGCACGGTCGCACTCCAACTGTCAGATGGACTCGCCGACTGCACTTTCGAGCGCTGTCCGAGTCACCTGCTGGAGAGGTTGCTCACCGAGGAGAAGCTCCTCATGGAGCGAGGAGCAGATGGCCAGCTTGGGATCTTAGCTCAGCGCCCGGAACCACCCCGAACGGTCCGTCTTGCAACCTTCACCAGAATCGGCAAGAAGTGGGAGGCATTGGCCGAAACAGATCGCCTCACCGGTCGCTGCAAAGGAATCCCTGAAGCAGGTGTCGAAGGCTCTATCAAAGGTGTCTCAGTAAGGCGAACACTGGTTGGGGACCTCATCAGGCGGAGACTCTAGAAAGATGTTTCGAGATCCGCACCACTGCTGCTGACGTAGGGAGCGTGGAGGGGTACGCCTCGGGTCCGACGTCTAGTCGCAGTCCGAGGGGCTCCCCGGAAGCAGAGCGACCAGAGGCGAAGGGAGCGTGGAGGGGTACGCCTCGGGACCGACGTCTAGTCGCAGTCCGAGGGGCTCCCCGGAAGCAGAGCGACCGGCGATCATCTGGTCCACAATATCGAACAGCGACGTCGGGTCGTTTAAACGAGGGAAGCGATAGCCGCCGCTTCAAGTTGGTCGAGAACCTCTTCCACCAGGTTCTCGTCACGCGCTTCCACCATCAAGCGCAGCACCATTTCGGTACCCGAATAGCGCACCACAGTGCGGCCCTGGTCACCCAACCGGGCATCAGCAGCGGCGATGGCTTCCTGCATTGCCGGCACTTGCTCGAGAGGAGTCTTGCGGGCCACAGTGATCTTCCGTGCGTCCTGCGGAAAACGCTCCATTCCAGCGGCCAGAACCGAAAGAGGTTTACCGGTACTGAGCATGCAATTCAGCACCTGCAAAGCGGCAATGATCCCGTCTCCGGTAGTCGTATGATCAGAGAAGATGAGGTGCCCCGACTGCTCCCCGCCGAGGTTATAGCCGCCCTCTTGCATTGCTGCCAGAACGTAGCGATCACCCACCTGCGTGCGCAGTAGTCTTCCTCCCATCTTCTCCATCTCTTTTTCAAGGCCCATATTACTCATGATAGTGGAAACCAGCGTGTTCTTGTGCAACTCGCCCCGCGACATCATGTCTTTGGCCACCAGCGCCATTATGGAATCACCGTCGCCAACCACGCCCTTCTCATCCACCAGGATGATTCGATCCGCATCACCGTCCAAGGCAATACCAAGGTCGGCCCCTTCACGCAGTACAACTTCGGCCACCTGATCTGGGTGTAACGCACCAACACCGCAGTTGATATTGGTACCATCGGGGAAGACCCCCAGCTCTACCACCGTAGCCCCCAGCTCCTCGAAGACCGCGGGGCCAACCCGATAGGCGGCACCGTTGGCACAATCCAGGACGATCTTCATTCCTCGAAGCGTGAGATGGCCCGGAAAAGTATCCTTGGCAAACGCGATGTAGCGCCCGGCGGCATCCTCGATACGGTAGGCTCGTCCGATCCTGGACCCGGTGGGGCGCTTTGCCAGCCGCTCCTCATCCTTCATAATGGCTTCAATCTCTGCCTCCACTTCATCGGGAAGCTTGTAGCCGTCGCCCCCGAAGATCTTGATTCCGTTGTCGGAATAGGGGTTGTGAGAGGCACTTATCATGACTCCAACCTGGGCTCTCATGCTAATGGTGAGAAATGCCGTGGCCGGCGTTGGCAAAGGGCCTAGCTGAAAGGTCGATGCGCCCATGGCGCAGGCACCTGCGGCAACCGCAAACTCGAAGATGTAGCTGGAACGACGGGGGTCCTTCCCGATGACAATACGGGGCGGTATATCCCCATCCGCAAAGTGGATGGCAAGAGCCTGTCCCAACTTCATGGCAACTTCCAGCGTCATGGGGTGAACATTGGCTTCCCCCCTGATTCCATCCGTTTCAAAAAGCTCTCTCATGGCGGGGTCTCCGTTTCTTGGTGCGGTGCGAGGCACCGGTTCGTGCCGGCTATTAACGGCGGGTCACAGTGATGTTGAAGTACCTTACTTTGGGAAGGGATATGGTTGCCCCTTTGAGCCGCTCAATGGTCGGTTCCACAGCGGGGAACTGCCGCTGCACCAACTCCTTTTCGATGGGAAGTCGAGAAGCATCGACGTAGACGTAGTTGATGATGTTCTGCGCCGTCACCTGGTCGAGAACCTTCTCTTTCCCCCGGAGTCGCGCTCGAAAGAACGTGGGAGTTGCCTCGCAGACGAATCCATCGGGGCAATTCCTCACCTGGATCCGACACCCGGGAATCTCACTCTCCCCTTCTGTCTCAAGAATGGGGATAGTCACTTGAACACTCTTCGTTTCGGTATCCACTCCTGGCCAATTGGCGGCCAACGCCACCTTACCATTGAAATCCGTCGTCATACGCTGCAGGTCGAGGGGCTCAGTGCGGACCTGCTTAATTGTCGCCAGAGTAGTCCCTGGGCCCGTCAGATTGATGAACCGTGGCTTCAGTTCAATGCGTCCCCGGTCGACCCGGGCATAAGGACCGGGCTCCTTCACAATATCCAGGACCACCGGTACCCTGGCACGGTCCATCTTGTCGAGACTGAGATCGAAGTTTGAGGGACTGATGGAGAGCACGTTGACACCCTTGCCAAGGTGGGCCTCAATGGTATCGACCTGGAAATAGACGGTCTGGCTGACCTCATACTTGGAAAGATCAATTTCTAATGCCGACCGGCGGGCCAACACCTCGGTGAGCTTCTGCAGGTTCCCTCGAATGCGGACCCGCAGAACTGACGGCGGTTGAGAAAGGAGAATCTGCCCCTTGGGATAGGCACTTACAGCTACAGGCACATCGATTTCGAACTCCCTGACAGTCTCTTCCCGGGCAACCAGGAAGAGTGCCAAAGAGAAGAGAATGGCCACTAGCTTGAGTCCCGCATTCTCGACTAGTGCGGAGCGGGCGAGATCACGTAGGCGGCTCATTCCTTCTCCTCCCCACGAGTCCTCTTTGCGAGTTCGCGCAATCGGTTCATCACCGACGGTCTTGATGCCTGCTGGATCTCGGACGCCAGGGTCTGGCGCAGTTCATCGGGGGACAAACCTGCCCGCAATTCACCCTCCACCGCAACACTGATGCGCCCGGTCTCCTCTGAAACCACGACGACCACGGCATCCACTCGTTCGGTCAAGCCGATAGCTGCGCGGTGGCGGGTGCCAACCCAGTTCTCAAGATCAAGTCGATTGGTAAGTGGCAGAATCACTCCTGCGGAAAGCACCCGGTCTTTGCCCAGAATCACCGCACCATCGTGGGTGGGATTCTCATGCGAAGGCAGGAAGAGTGCGAAAAGCAGGCCCTTGGTAACATAACCGTCGACCCGAATCCCAGACTCTGCCATGTAGGTCTCAAGATTACCCGTGCGCTCCAGCACGATGAGTGCGCCAATTCGCTTCGACGAAAGCTGACGAACCGCCTTGATCAACTCCTCAAGAGAACGAGCGGGGGTCAGCCCCCGGTCTTTGAAGAGGGCGTCGGTCCAGCGAAAACGCGTTAGACTACGCCGGATATCGTCTTGATAGAGTATGATGATCACAAGGAAGATCACGCTCCACAACTTGTCCAGCAGCCAGCGGAAGGTAACGAGGTCCATGACTCGCTCCTGCGAAACCAGCAAGAGCAGCAGAAAGCCAACCAGGACAACGAAAATCTGGATGGCACGTGTGCCTCGAGAGACAAGGAGAAAGCGATAGATGATGAAGGCAACAACGAAGATGTCCAACAACTGCTTCAGAATGTCGAACGTGGTTCCCAAAGAGAGCTCCGATGCTGTAGTGCTGCCGTTAAAGCTACACTTGCCAGACGATGGCGTCAACCACTCTCACCGCATCTACCATTGCTTCGACGTCGTGTACGCGGACGATGTGTGCGCCCGCGGCGGCGCAGACGGCAACCGCTCCAATGGTGCCGGCGGTTCGTTGTGCAGCGGTCCGACCGGTAAGCTCACCGACAAAGCGCTTGCGGGAAGGTCCCACCAGAAGAGGATACCCGAGAGCCAGAAATCGAGGTACCTCCCGCAACAAGGTGAGATTGTGGTCGGTGGTCTTGCCGAAGCCTATGCCCGGGTCGACAATAACGCGGTCCCGGGGCACCCCGAAACCCATGGCGTAGCGGGCGCGGTCCTCCAGGAAGGAGGCAACGTCCTCAACCACGTCAACATATTCGGGGGACTCCTGCATAGTGGCTGGCGGCCATAGCGCGTGCATCAGCACGACTGGCAGCTTCTCGCGGCCAACGAATTTCACCATTTCCGGGTCGCCACGCAAGGCGGTCACATCGTTGACGATGTCCGCACCAACAGCCATGGCAGCTCGAGCCACCGCGGCCTTGTAAGTATCGATGGAAATTGGGACGTCCACCCGCTGGCGCAACCCTTCCACAACTGGGATCACTCTAGCCAGTTCGTCCTCGACCGACACCGGTTCGGCCCCCGGACGGGTCGATTCACCTCCGATATCGAGAATGTCCGCACCGGCTCCAACCAATTCGACGCCGTGCTCGACGGCAGCCTGCGCGGTCTCATACCGGCCGCCGTCAGAGAAAGAATCAGGGGTCACATTGACAATCCCCATAATCCGGGTGCGGTCAAAAGGCATCTCACCACACCGGGTCGAAAGGACCGTGTAGCCAGGCATAAACTCTCCGCTATCTCAGGACTGTTCGACGGGTCGTCGAGGGGGCAGGGGAGGTACTTTCTCAGCCTTCTCCTTCTCCGGAGTCTCCACCACTACATCACCACCATCATCTGTCGGCGGGTCCGGGATGGTCGGGTCGACGCGCCAATGCGCATCGCCGTCCCGCGCAGGAATACCGTGCGCTTCCATTATCTCTTCGATTTCCACGCGTGAAATGGTCTCTAGCTCAAGCAGCTTCTCAGCCATGTCGTCCAGGGCCCCACGATGCTCCGTGAGTAACTCCTGAGCGCGGTCGTAGGCACCATGAACCAGACGCTTGATTTCCCGGTCGATACGCTGGGCCATCGCCTCTGAATAACCCTGCTGTTTGGCGAAGTCCCGCCCCAGGAATACCTCTTCATGCTTGCTGTCAAAGGCCACCGGACCCAGGTTGCTCATACCCCACTCAGTTACCATCTTCCGTGCCAGATTCGTCGCCTGCACAATGTCGTGTCCAGCACCGGTAGTCTGCTCGGCAAAGACCAATTCCTCTGCGACTCGACCGGCCATCAACATGGCCATCGTGTCGATCACCCACTTCTTGCTATAGCCGTGACGGTCCTGCTCAGGCAGTAACTGGGTCAGCCCCAAAGCGCGCCCACGGGGAATGATCGTCACCTTGTAAAGCGGATCGGCATGTTTCACGAGTCGAGCAACCAGGGCGTGCCCCGACTCATGGAAAGCGGTGGTTCGCTTCTCTTCCTTGGTGAGCACCATGCTCTTGCGCTCGGTACCCATCATGACCTTGTCCTTCGCCTCTTCAAGGTCCGACTGGAAGATCACATCGTGATTCATCCGGGCCGCCAGCAAAGCTGCCTCGTTCACTAGATTCTCAAGGTCAGCGCCAGAAAAACCAGGGGTCCCGCGGCCGATGTGCTCGAGATTCACATCCTCATCAAGCGGCTTTTCCTGAGTGTGGACCTCAAGGATGCCCACTCGGCCGGTCTGG
>CAZFVN010000045.1:23237-36217 GCA_964522395.1 uncultured Myxococcales bacterium | reverse complement strand
AACGCCATACCTCCCTTCAAGAACGGACCGGGGTACAGCCGTGATCAGATCGGTCTCACATTACTTTGAAATGGCCAGGACTTGCCCTATGGGCATCTCCTGGTATACACTGTGCGGGCCTGGACAAGGGGGCTCACATGAATCGACTGATCATCTGCCTTAGCGCACTCTTCTTGATCTTTGCTGGATGTGATAGTGGCGGCAGCGAGAGCGATGAGCTTGAGCAGCCCACCGGACCGCCGCCTGCTACCAAGAAGGAATCTGCACAGTGCACCAAGACCGCTCACTGCGTGTGGGGAGAATGGTGCACCGAGACTAAGTGCGAGGTACCCGGCGAGCCGGAAAAACTGGCCAAGGACTTCACCGTTCAAGATCGCTGCCCCGGCTCTCAGACGTACCAGCAGAACATCACTCTCTCTGATAACCTGGGCAAAATCACGCTGCTCTATTTCGCGACCACTACGTGCGCGTCCTGCATCGCCGACGTGAAGGAATATGAGAGCATGCTCAAGCAGCTTGAGTACAAGGGCTTCACCAACGCCGCGACCATGACCACGGTGATCCTCCAGTACGGTGGCCAGGACATGGCTGGCTTCACCGCCGGACTCCAGTACCCCGTGGTCCTCGACGAAGCTGGCGTCGGCATCGCCGAATTCTACAATGCCGGGAAGGACACGGTTGTGCTCCTGGATGGTGCCGGCTACGTGCGCGCTACCTGGCCGACTATGCAGGTCCGCGGCTCCGCCAAGGACAAGCCGGTCCTCAACGAAGCCCTCACCGAGCTGGTCCAAGAAGTAATCTGATCCGTCACGAAGATTCGGGGCGCTTAGTCTTCCAGAGATTCCAGGTAGGATTGTGCGTCGAGCGCGGCCATGCATCCCCAACCGGCTGCCGTCACCGCCTGCTTGTACTTCGTGTCGACCACGTCACCGGCGACGAAGACGCCCTTAACGGTGGTTTGAGTCTGATTGGTGGCGACGACATATCCCTCTTTGTCCAACTCGATCTGTCCCCTAAATACTTCCGTGTTGGGGATGTGCCCAATGGCCATGAAGATACCTTCCGCCGGCAAATCGGTCACTTCACCACTCTTCAGGTTGCGAACACGCACTGCCTCAACCTGCTCCGCTCCGAGGATATCATCCACCGTGGAATCCCAGATAAACTCGATCTTCTCGTTCTTGAGCGCTCGGTCAGCCATGATCTTTGATGCACGCAACTCGTCCCGGCGATGGATCACCGAGACCTTCTTGGCAAAACGGGTCAAGAAGGTCGCTTCTTCCATAGCCGAGTCCCCGCCGCCGACCACTACGACATTCTGGTCGCGGAAAAAGAAACCATCGCAGGTTGCACAGGCCGAAACACCCCTCCCCTGCAAGCGGTCCTCAGCTTCCAAACCAAGCCAGCGGGCTGAAGCCCCCGTCGTAATGATGATCGACTTCGCCTCATGCAGAGTCTCGCCAACCCACACCTTGAACGGCGACACCGCAAAATCGACCTTGGTCACCACGTCATATACATGTTCAGAGCCGAACCGCTGAGCTTGATTGCGCATTTCATCCATCAGCGCCGGCCCGGTGATTCCCTCCTTGAAGCCGGGGTAATTCTCTACTTCCGTGGTAATCGTAAGTTGCCCACCGGGCTGGAGTCCCTCAAAAACCAGCGGCTTCAAATTGGCTCTCGCAGCATAAATCGCAGCAGTAAGCCCGGCCGGTCCAGACCCGATAATGATGACTTCGTGCATAGCTTCCCTCCTCAGTGTTCTAGCCCCCGTCGGGGTACTTCTTCAAGTGCGCCGATGAAGTAGAGACTAGCCTACAGCAAAAGTTACCGGCAGGGAACCGAATTGGGCTTCCAGTTGGAGTTGCAAAGCGCGCGTGCTTAACCTATAGTCAGTCGGCTTCTCGGAGGGAGGAGAATGGCTGAGCGCATGACAGTACCCAGATTCGCAGTCCGCAAACGCAAAGGGCGAAAGCTTGTCATGGTCACATGCTACGATGCCACCTTCGCACGTCTGGTGGACCGCGCTGACATTGACGCCGTCCTGGTGGGTGATTCCCTGGGGAACGTCATTCAAGGACATGAAACGACCATCCCGGTGACCCTTGAGGATGTTATCTACCACACCCGTGCTGTCTCTCGTGGTCTGAGCCATCCTCTGTTGGTGGCAGACCTCCCCTTCATGACCTATCAGGCCTCTCGTCAAGATGCCATGCGCAGCTCCGGTCGCCTGATGCAGGAAGGCCGGGCCCATGCGGTTAAGCTGGAAGGTGGAGTGCGAGTTGCCGAGACCGTCCACGCAATCGTCGAGACGGGTATCCCAGTTATGGGGCACATCGGCCTCACACCGCAGTCGGTGCACGGCTTTGGAGGATACCGCATACAGGGGCGTGGCGAGGAAGCTGCAAAACGCTTGAAGGAAGATGCCAAGGCACTTCAAGATGCTGGTGTCTTCAGCATCGTGCTGGAGGGTATCCCCACGGCATTGGCGACGGACATATCCGCCTCCCTGGAGATTCCTACCATTGGCATCGGAGCCGGTCCCAATTGCGACGGCCAGGTGCTGGTACTCTACGATCTGCTCGGAATGGACGAGTCGTTTTCGCCCCGCTTCGTCAAGCAATACACCAACCTTTCAAACATCGTTGGGGAAGCCCTGGAGACCTTTGCCGGTGAAGTCCGTGAAGGCGCATTCCCCACTGAGAAGCATAGCTTCGACTAAACCAGTCGAGAGGATTGCATGGAGATAGTTGAGACCATAAGCGCCATGCAGCAACTGGCCAGCAAATGGCAATTGGAAGGCCATTCCATTGCCATAGTCCCGACCATGGGCGCATTACATGACGGACATGTTTCCCTCATCGATTTGGCCGGTGAGAAGGCCTCGAAAGTCGTTGCCACCATTTTCGTTAACCCCACTCAATTCGGGCCCAACGAGGACTTCGAGGGTTACCCACGTGACGAAGATTCTGATCTTGGAAAGCTGAAGGCCCACAACACCGCCGCAGTCTTCATGCCAACGGTCACCGAAATGTACCCCCAGGGGTTTGAAACGAAGGTAGAACTGAGTCGTCTGCCGCGGCACCTGTGCGGCATGCGGCGAGAGGGTCACTTCGCAGGGGTGACAACGATTGTGCTGAAGCTGTTCAACGCAGTTCAGCCCCAGGTCGCGATCTTTGGCGAAAAGGACTACCAGCAGTTGATGGTTATCAGGAAGATGGTTCGGGATCTGAATTTGCCGGTGGATATCGTTGCCGGCCCCACCGTCCGGGAAGAAGACGGACTCGCCATGAGTTCTCGAAACCGCTACCTCGACGCGCACGAGCGGAAAGCTGCGGCATCAGTCTACCAGGCGCTATCTCGGGCCCGCCAACTAGTCAACAGCGGCACCGTCGACACAATCATCCTGCGCCAGGCGATGACCGAGATTATCGAGCAAGCGGAGGCCAACGTTGATTACGTGGCGGTCATTGACCCCGACAGTTTGGAAGAGCTTAATATCGTGGGAGAAAGGGCGCATGCAGCCCTCGCCGTCTTCATCGGGCGCACCCGCCTCATCGACAACATCAGACTGAAGGACTAGGCAGACTGTGCAGGGAGAGACCGAACACCTCCTCACCGTAAGTGACACGGCGGCGGGAGGTCGTCTCGACCGCTATATCACCGCCACCCTCGATGGCTTCAGCCGCTCTCAAGTCCAACGAGCGATTCGCCTCGGGCTGGTCTCCGTGGATGGAGTTACGGCTGCCAAATCCGGACTCTCGCTGCAATCGGGGCAAGAAATCTCCTTCCAGCCGCCACCCGTCGAACCGATCTCTGCGATTCCCCAGCAAATCCCTCTCGACGTGCTCTTTGAGGACGAACATATCATCGTCGTCAACAAGGCTGCTGGAATGGTCGTTCACCCCGCCATGGGCCACCCCGATGGCACTCTTGTCAACGCTCTACTGGGACGCACCCCCGCCCTGGGGGAGTTGGGACCGCTGCGCCCCGGCATCGTCCACCGCCTGGACCGCGGCACTTCGGGGTGCATCGTGGTGGCGAAGCATGCCAAAGCGCGGGATGCAATCTCCGAGCAGTTCCTCGCCCGCACCATCTTCAAGGGTTACCTGGCGATTACGCTGGGCGCGCCGAAGGCCGACGAGGGCACCATTGACCAGCCCATTAGTCGCCACCCCAGAGACCGCAAGCGGTTCACTTCCAACCGTCCAGATGGTCGCCCCTCTCGTACTGCCTGGCGTATTCACGCTCGCGGCTCCGGGCTCGCCGTCGTCGCGGTTCGCATCTACACCGGGCGCACCCATCAGATCCGCGTCCATCTCGCGGACCGTGGATTTCCCGTTGCGGCAGACGACCTCTACGCGTTGCGCTGGCAGCAAATGCCCTTGCTTCGCAAGGGACTGCTCGCCACTGCTTGCACCAACGGCCCGCTCCTCCATGCCGCCAGACTCTCCCTGGTGCACCCCATGACTCGGGAGGTTGTGGCTTTTGTCGCCCCGCTACCCGACCGCTTCCTTGACGTCCTTCGCCATCTTGATGAAGAATTGGCAAAAGAGCTATCCGCGCAGATGGTTGACCCGCAGTTCTTCGGAGGAGAAGACTAATGAAAGCAAGAGCAAATCTCCGCCTCCTACCCGGCATCGACCGCATCAAGCAGTATCCGGCACTGGCTTCGCTACTTGCTGACCTGCCCGATGTCCTCACTGCCGCCGCAATTCGAGAGGCGGTGGCCGCCCTACGCTCTGAACTCTTGGCTGCCGAAGCCATCGACCTGCCAGTTGAAGAGGGGAAACTTCACCCTGATCTGGTGGCCGAGCGGGTCCGCCACGCGCTGGGCGCACTGCTGTCCCCCAGCCTCGTTCCGCTCTTCAATGCCACGGGTGTTGTGGTCCACACCAACCTTGGCCGCGCCCCCCTGGGCCTCGACGTCTGGCAACGGATGACCTCCGTTGCAACCGGATACTCGAACCTTGAATATGATCTCAATGCCGGGGCTCGTGGCTCCCGCCATCAACACTTTGAGCGGGTGCTTCAACGGCTGACGGGAGCAGAGGCATGCGTCGTCGTCAACAACAACGCAGCCGCAGTCTTACTCGTTCTCACTGCCCTCGCCAGGGGACGGGAAGTAATCGTCTCGAGAGGAGAGCTTATCGAAATCGGGGGCTCCTTTCGCATTCCTGACATTATGGCCCAGGGTGGGGCTATCTTGCGGGAGGTCGGAACCACCAACCGGACCTGGCTACGGGATTACGAAGGGGCCATCGGGGACGCAACGGGGCTCCTCATGAAAGCCCATCGCAGCAACTTCTCCGTCACCGGTTTTACGCAGGAAGCCACGCGGCAGGAGTTGACCAAACTGGCAAAGCTCCACGACCTACCGTTCTACGAAGATCTCGGGTCCGGGCTAATGACAGATCTCTCCGCGGCGGGCATCTCGGCCCATGATCAGGTGGCGAGCGTACTGGCTGACGGGGTCGACCTGATGAGTTTTTCTGGCGACAAGATGCTAGGTGGTCCCCAGGCCGGAATCATCGCCGGCCGTGCAGACCTGATTACCACCTTGAAGAGGCACCCGCTCACTCGGGCACTACGCCCGGACAAGATGACCCTGGCCGGACTAGAGGCGGTTGCCCTGGCTTATCTGCGTGGCGAAGAGGGAGAGCATGTCCCCGTCATCGGCATGTTGCGAGAACCAGCCTCAAAGGTCCGCTCTCGAGCTCGAAGCCTGGCCCGAAAACTGAACGCTCTGCCAGGCGTGCAGGCGGAAGTTGTGGCTACTGTGGCTCGGGTTGGCGGTGGTGCCGAGCCGGAGCGTACGGTGCCGTCGGCCGGGCTCCGGATCCACTGTGAGGGGCTCTCCGAAACCGATCTTGAAGAACGTCTTCGGCACTCTTCCACCCCGATCATCAGCCGCATCGAAGAGGGAAGCGTTCTCCTCGACCTCAGGACCATCCTCCCCCACCAGGTGAAGCCATTTTCAAACGAATTGGTCGAGGTCTGTAGAAGTTGAAATTCGCCTTAGAGCGAGACCGCGAAATCCCTTGCCTCTTTACGCGAATCATGTGATTCTAGCTATGCAAAGGTGAAGGGACAAGAGATGTACACAAAGGAAGAGCGTCGCGCGCAACCCAGGCGCAAAGATCGCATCGCGCTGGTCTTCAATTACGCTCAAGAGCAGTGCGCGGTCAACACCATGGACGTCAGCACCACCGGCGCCCTGATCCGCACTCCTGTCGCCTTTCCTTCAGGCACTCTGCTGATCCTCGAAGCCCCCTCACTTTGTGAAGAAGCCGATGGCGTTCGCCTACTCGCCAAGGTCGTCAGAGCCAGTCAACATGGTGGCGACCCTGGGGCCGTGTACTCTGGCCTTGGTCTCTCCTGGATTCGCGCCTATTCGGCCCGCGGCGAGGAATATCTGAAGAACTTCCTCGTGGAGGTCCTGGGCTTCCCTCCTGAGTCCGATGTCGGGATTGGCAGCGCAACTACTGGGGATGCTGTCTACGATTTCCCCGCCTCCCCTCTGGCTGAGGTCCAGGCCGCACCGGACAGTTCTTCCCAACCCCGGGAAGCTGAGAACCGTCGGGCCCGACAGGAGCGCTTCTTTGGCCACCTCGCTCAACATTTCAAGGTCGAGTCCCCGGTCGTCTACTCAGTGAGTAACATGCACTACCGAGGGACCCTGATTGCTGTAGGGGCCAAACGGGTGGCCATCAAAGCCCGGGGAGCGCTACCTTTTCAGGGGGCCAAGGTGAGTGTCCGATATCCCTTAGAGGATTCCCCGACGTCGCCACGCATTGTCCTCCATGCGCAAACAGAGCTGGTAATCGAGCCCTTCGAGGATGAGCCGGGGATGTTTAGCGCGCTGCTCAGCAGCGTTGATGAGTTGGGGAACCGAGGCCTCTTTCGAGGCCACCTCCGTACACTCTATGCTAATAATGTAGATAGTTGGTAGCCGCTACGATCAGCCCCAAAGAGAAGCTGCTATTGTTGCGCCAGCCTTGGCCAACTCCGAATCATCTTTGATATTCGCGACGTAGCCTATTTCACCAAGGAAGCTCTCACCGAGGAGACGGGCCAACTCCGCACCATTGTGGTCCTGCGCGGCCTCGGTCCGTTCCGGCGATAGGCGGTGGAGCACGACTCCGGCCAGCGGGATACCAAAGCTGTTCAGGGCCTGCACTGTAAGGAGGGTATGGTTGATACACCCCAAACGGTCTCCCACCACGACCAAGGCCCCCAGGCCACCCCGCCGCGCCAGGTCGACGAAGCTCCAGTCGTCACTGCAGGGGACAAGCAGGCCGCCGGCGCCCTCCACCAGGAGCGGTCCAGCCAGCTCAGCATCACGAATCGCGGCAACCATCTCCGCAAAAGGCACGGAAACACCTTCTAACCGGGCGGCCAGATTCGGTGAGAGGGGCGGGTCAAGCGAAATCTCGGGCGCGCTGTCCAGGCTATCGCCAACGGTCGCCAGGAGCGACCGGTCTCGCTCCGCAACCTCCAACTCACTCACCCCCGATTCCATCGGCTTATAGACCGTGGGAGATATGCCCATCGCCCGACACGCGGCAGCCAGGGCCATGGTGACCACCGTCTTTCCAACCCCGGTATCGGTACCCGTGACGAAAAGACGCATGGCAGACTCGCTGCGAGCTGCGGCAGGCGCTTCCTTCAAGGTGGAGTACCGGGGGTCGTCCACGACTGGAGCCATCGGAGCCTTGCGTGTCACTCCACGTAGATGGGTATCCATACCATACTCAAGGGCATCGACCATCTGATCCAATTCCGCGGCCGAAGAGGAAAGGGGCGGCATTAGTACCAGAACATCTCCCAGAGGACGGGCCAATACGCCGCCATCCCGTGCCGCCAGGCAAACCTGGTGACCCGCCCGCTTACGCCAATCGAGTTTCTCACCACTCTCCCTGTCGGCGACCAACTCAATCCCGCCCATCAGTCCGATCTGCCGAACATCACCTACGTTGGGATGGTCTCGAAGCCGCTCCAATCGACCAGCCAAATGGGCGGCCATCTGATTCACGTGCGGCAGGAAGCTCTCCTCCGCCACCAGGTCCAAACTGGCCAGAGCGACTGCGCAACCGAGGGGATTCCCGGTAAAAGTGTGGCCATGAAAGAAAGTCTTGAACTCGGCCCAGCCCCCCAGGAAAGCTCGATAGACATGCTCCGCTACCAGGGTGGCAGCCACTGGCAGGTACCCCCCCGTAAGTGCCTTGGCAACGGACATCATGTCTGGTTCGATACCGGCCTGTTCGCAGGCGAACATCGTCCCCGTGCGCCCAAATCCCGTTGCCACCTCATCGACGATGAAAAGTACTCCATGTCGGTGCGCCGTCTCGAAATACCCTCGCAAAACATCTGCTGGGTAGACGACTATGCCGCCTGCTCCTTGCACCAGAGGCTCGAGAATCACCGCCGCTATTTCGTCGCCCTTCTCCTCCAGCAAGGAATCCATAGCTTTCACGCAATCCCGCTCGCAGTCCGGGTGAGACTTGCCAAACGGGCAACGATAACAGTTGGGAGAAGGAGCTAGATAGGTATGGAAAAGCAGGGGACTGAAGATCGAATGGAAGAGGTCCATTCCGCCGACGCTGACTGAACCAACAGTGTCACCGTGATAACCCTCTTTGAGGGAAACAAATCGTGATCGCTGCGTCCCGGTGGCCCCAAGGTGCCGATGGTATTGAAACGCCATCTTCAGAGCCACTTCCGCTGCCGTCGAGCCGTTGTCTGAGTAAAAGACCCGAGAGAGGGAAGCTGGCGACAAATCCACCAGCCGCTCGGCCAGCAAAACGGACGCCTCATTGCCAATCCCCAACAGCGTGGAATGGGCGAGCTTCCCCAACTGATGCCGAATGGCTGAGTTCAGCTTGGGATGGTTGTGTCCGTGGGCATTGACCCACAACGAAGAGGTGGCATCGAAGTAGCGATTGCCACCATCGTCTTCCAGGTAGTTCCCCTCTCCCTTGACCATAATGAGGTTCTCACCAGGGTCAAAATCCGCCATCTGCGTGAAGGGATGCCAGACGTATTTCAGGTCAATGTCCCTGAGTTGAGTCATTGGGACTCTCGAGTCAGTTGTCGGTAGGTGCGAGCCACTATGGTCGCGGTGTGGGTAAGGTCGGGGCGCTGATGAATCGCGCTCAAGGAGAAGCGAAGCCGCGCCTCCCCCTTGGCCACGGTTGGGTAGCGAATTGGCCGGCAGAAGACCCCTTCGTGGCGCAATGCCCGAGCCGCGCCCAGGGCGGCCGACTCGTCACCGATAACGATTGGGATGATGTGTGAAACAAGCTCCGGCAACGGCACCCGATGACGCTTCAAAGCCCCCCGGAAAAAGAGGACATTGTCCGCCAATCGGAGGCGAAGTTCCCTGCCGCGGGGCCCCTCGATCAATTCCAGAGAGGTGTTCAGGGTCGCCACTAGAGCAGGGGGCAAGGCAGTGGAGAAGATGAACGGCCGGGCGCGCGAACGGATGAGCCGCAAAATGGACTCAGAGGTGGCCACGGCAGCACCGTAGACGCCAGCGGCCTTGCCGAAAGTAGCGACGTAGATATCCACCTGACTGACGTGGGCGTCGCACGCTCCCAGACCCTGCCGTCCGAGAGTCCCGAAGCCGTGGGCTTCGTCGACATAGAGCATAATTCCAAAGCGGTCTCTCAATGAAACCAGGCGCTCAAAATCCGGCCAGTCCCCGTCCATGCTGAAGACGCCCTCGGTGACGACGAGGTTGACCCGGTCTCGTTTCAGGCGCCCATCCTTTTGCGCGGCTGCAAGTTGCCCTTCAAGGGCCTCCAGATTGCAATGGGGGTAGGTCTCTACCGTGGCCGCCGATAGACGACAGCCGTCAACGATGCTGGCATGGTTGGCGCTATCTGAAAAGACCATTGAACCAGGCTCCGTAATAGCCGGAATGATCCCCAGATTTGCGTGGTAGCCAGAGTTGAATAGGAGCGAACCTTCCTTGCCGACTACGCGGGCAAAGGACCGCTCAAAATGGGTTGCCAGGGGCCGGCTGCCAGAGAGCAGACGCGCCGCCCGGCTACCTACCCCGAGGCCTAGAGAACGCTGCGACAATTGGCTGGACAGCAGTGGCTCAATGGCTAATCCCAAATAGTCATTGGAGCATAGGTCGACAAACTCCTCACCCGCATACAACACCTTGCCAGCTCCGCACGGCACCGTGTCCTCAATGTTCCTCTCCAAGCCCTCGGCGACAAGGGCTTTCAGTTGTCGCTCGACTGTCATTCCCGCACTCCTCTCGGGGAAAGTCCGCAGATACGGGCAAGCTCCAAGTCGTCCTCTACGGAGCGTCCCTTCGTTGTAAGATAGTTGCCGACGAGCATGGCGTTGGCGCCGGCCAGAAAGACATTGGCCTGAAGTTGTCCCAGCACTCGCTCGCGGCCCCCCGCTACATTTATCTCTCTAGTCGGCAGCATGAGGCGTGCAAGCGCGATAATCCGGAGTGCCTCCATCGCTGGCAGTAGTGGCTGCTCCCCAAGCCGCGTTCCCTCGATGGGTATCAGGAAGTTGATCGGCACACGGTCCACTTCAAGGCGAACCAGCTCTGCGAAAAGCTCCACCCGTTGCGCCCAACTCTCCCCCATGCCGAAGAGCCCGCCGCAGCAAACCTTGAGGCCGGATGCCTTGACCGCTTCCACGGTGCGCACGTTGTCGTCATATGAGCGTGTCGAAACAATCTCGCCATAATGGCTGCGCGCAGTCTCCAGATTGTGATGAAAGACCTCTAGACCGCTGGCCTTGAGAACGGCAAGTTGCTCTTCGTCCAGGACACCCAGCGATGCGCAGGGCTCCATCCCTAGCTCCGCGACCCCCTCAACTACCCCACCGATGCTCTCCAGGTCCTTGCTCGACACCTTCTTGCCAGCAGTTACGATACTGAACTCTCCGGCGCCGTGCGCTCGAGCCTTGCGGGCCTGTGATGCCAACCAGTCGGCAGGACGTAGAGGATAGGTCTCAATGTCCGCTGAGGAATCGCGGCTCTGCGCGCAGAAAGCACAATCCTCGCCACAGTGGCCGCTACGCGCGCTGACGATACTGCAGAATCTGATCTCGTCGCCCTTGAAATGGCGCCGCACCTGATCGGCCGCTGCCATCAGCCACGGAGTGGCCGATTCGGACAACTCCACTAGCTCCAAAGCAAGCTCAGAGGAGATTCCCCGCCCCGATTCGCAGATGTCGTTTGCCACTTGCGGTATGCGATCTATCAAACCCACTTCCAGCTTGCCTCCGTCCCCCCTGAATCCCTGGGGAGGGGGTCGTTTGGAGCCACCCCCCTAGCGCCTATACGAGAGTCATGAAGAGGCCCGCAGCCACCAACGTCCCAATTACCCCGGCCACATTCGGGCCCATTGCATGCATCAGCAGGTAGTTGCGCGGATTTGCCTTCATCCCCTCGACTTGAATCACCCGAGCGGCCATAGGAACAGCACTCAACCCAGCCGCCCCGACCAGAGGATTGATCTTCTCTTTCAAGAAGAGATTCATCAACTTTGCCAGCATCACACCACCCATGACGCTGCATGAAAACGCCACAAGTCCGAGCCCAAAGACCATCAGCACCTCCCACTGGAGGAATGCTTCAGCCGTGAGCTTGAGCGCGATGGAGAGGCCGAGGAGAATCGTCAATATGTTCATCATCTCGTTTTGAGCACCATCAGCCAATCGCTTCACGACCCCCGATTCACGCATCAAATTGCCCATCATGAACATGCCCATCAGTGGTGCCGATTTGGGCACCAGCAGAGCCACCATGAGAAAGGCAACAATGGGGAATAGAATCCGCTCCCGCTTCTTCACGGGTCGAGCCTGTTTCATCGGCATCGCCCGCTCTTCCTTTGTTGTTAACAGGCGCGCCAGTGGCGGAATAATCACGGGTACCAGAGCCATGTAGGAGTACGCTGATACTGCGGTCGCCCCGAGAATATGAGGCGCCTTCGCATTGGTCAAAAAGATCGTCGTCGGCCCGTCAGCTCCCCCGATAATGCCAATGGAAGCTGCCTCAGGTAATGTGAAGCCCAGTGCCAATGCGCCAAAGAAGGCCAGGAAGACACCAACTTGCGCCCCCGCACCTAACAGCATCATCTTGGGATTGGCAATGAGCGGCCCAAAGTCGGTCATCGCCCCAAGCCCGAGGAAGATCATGGGCGGTATCACTTCATACTGGATTCCGTAGTACATGATGCGAATGAGGCCGTCGTCACCAATCATCCCGCCCAGCGGAACGTTGACGAGGATGGTGCCAAAGCCGATGGGCAGCAGCAGATAGGGCTCGTACTCTTTGGCGATGGCCAGATAGATGAGCACTAAACCAAGGCCCCACATCAACACCTGACCTGCGGTGATGGAGAGAAACCCGGTCTGGGATAGTAACTCTGCGAGACTCATTGGAGCGACTCCGTCAGTCGGATTCCACAACGCAGAAGACCTGTTCGGCCTCAGCCACGTCGCCCTTGGCTACATTGACTTCGACAACGGTCCCGGCGTAGGGAGAGAAGACCGGCATTTCCATCTTCATGGATTCGAAGGTCCCAACCTGCTGGTCCTCCTCCACCGCATCCCCTGCGGCAACGTCAACAGACATGATCTTGCCAACCATCGGCAGCAACACGTTCTCCTTACCCATGACCACCCTCCTTAACCCTTCTTCTTGTCGGGCGACCCGGCCCCGCCGGCCTCCGCCCGTTGAACAATCACCGATACGATCTTGACACCGGCCGCCAACATCGCCAGCGCCAGAAAGACACCGCCAAACCCGAAGACGAAAACACGCCCTCCTTCGGCCCACGGAATCTCCGCCAGAGGCAACATCGTCACAAGGTTCACCGGCACCCTCCACACAAACAGTCGCCAATGTTATCAGCGAAGCAGCCCCATTTGTCAATCCTCCAGTCAACGAACGGGCCCAAAGGGCCCTGCGAACGGGAGCGCAGCGACCTGCGAACGGGCCC
>CAZFVN010000045.1:12415-23137 GCA_964522395.1 uncultured Myxococcales bacterium | reverse complement strand
CCTGCGAACGGGAGCGCAGCGACCTGCGAACGGGCCCAAAGGGCCCTGCGAACGGGAGCGCAGCGACCTGCGAACGGGCCCAAAGGGCCCTGCGAACGGCGGACGCAGTCCGCCTAGATAGGCATATTGCCATGCTTCTTAGGCGGCACCGGATCGTACTTGTTGCGGCAGAGTTCCAGGGCGGAGATGAGACGCTTACGAAGGTCACGCGGGTCGATGATATCATCAACGTGCTGCAACCCGGCCGAGTAGAGAGGATTGACGTACTTGTCCATGAACTCGGTATGCTTCTCGGCCCTGACCTCTGCCGGATCGCGACCCTCTTCGATGGCCTTCTTGAACTCTTTCCGGAAGAGGATATTCACGGCCCCGGAAGGACCCATCAAGCAGATTTCACCGGTGGGAAGCTCAAAGACGAAATCGGCCCCGAGATCCTTGCTGCACATAGCCAGGTAGCCACCAGCGTACGCTTTGCGAGCCACCACGGTGATCTTCGGCACGGTTGCTTCCGCATAGGCGTAGAGCATCTTCGAGCCGTGTCGGATGATGCCGTCCCGCTCGCTCTTGGTGCCAATGAGGAAACCGGGGACATCCTGGATGTTGACCAACGGGATATTGAAGGAATCACAGAATCGAATGAACCTGCATCCCTTCCCGGCCGCCTTGACATCCAGACTACCTGCCATGAACTGAGGGTTGTTGGCGACGATGCCAACGGTCCGACCGCCCATGCGAGCCAACCCGACGATGAGGTTCATGCCGAAGTCCTTCTTGATCTCGAAGAAGTTGCCATCGTCAACCATCGTCTTGATGACCTTCCGCATGCTGTAAGTCTTGTTGGAGTCAGCAGGAATCAGGTCGAGTAGCTCTTCTAACGACCGGTCCGAGGGATCGTCTGTCTCCACGACCGGCGGCTCTTCCGTGTTGTTTGCTGGAAGGTAAGAGAGCAGGCTACGCGTTCGCGCCAGGACATCGTCATCATCCTTGGCAGTGAGGTCAGACACACCGGAGATAGATGCGTGGACTCGCGCACCACCTAGTTGCTGTGCATCCACCTTCTCGTGAACAATAGCTTCAACCAGCGGTGGGCCGGCGATGAACATGTGACTCGTCTTGTCCACCATGAAGGTGAAATCCATAAGTGCGGGCGAGTAGGCCTGACCCCCGGCGACAGGTCCCATGATCAGGGCAACCTGGGGAATTACCCCGCTGGCACGCACATGGCGGAAGAAGAGCTGGCCATACTCGGAAAGTGCGCCCATCTCTTCTGTCACCCGGGCCCCGCCTGAATCGTTGATTCCAACCACGGGAGCACCGTGCTTCATGGCCAACTCAACGGTCTTGGAGATCTTGCGCCCGTGCATCTCGCCAAAGGTCCCAGCGATTACGGTGAAATCCTCGGAGTAGCAGAAAACCGTACGGCCCTCCACTTTGCCATAACCTGTGACCACCCCGTCGGCCGGCACTCGCTCTTTCTTGTCGAGGCCATAGTCCCGCCCAAGGTGCTTGGCAAAGACGTCCAGTTCCACAAATGTGCCAGGGTCGAAGAAGCGGTCGATCCGCTCCCGCGCAGTCAGCTTGCCTCGCTGATGCTGACGATCGATTGCCCGCTGACCACCACCCTGCTTGATCTCCTCACGCAATTCCTCGATCTGCCGGAGCTTCTCTCGTGTATCTGCCATCATCTCCCCCTACTTCAAAAGTTGATTGCTGATGATGATCTTCTGGATATTGCTGGTCCCTTCAACGATTTGGAACGACTTGGCATCGCGGTAGAGTCGCTCGGCCGGATACTCCGTGGAGAAACCATATGAGCCGAAGATCTTGAGCCCCATGTTGGCTGCCTTGACGGCGGTTTCAGCCGCGTAGTATTTGGCCACTGATACCGACATGGTGTTGCGCACGTTAGGGTCCATTTCCTTCTCGTGAGCAGCTTTCAAGACCAGTAATCGAGCCGCCTCATCTTCAACGTACATGACCGCCAGATCCGCCCGAATCAACTGGAAATCAGCCAGCGACTTGCCGAACTGAGTGCGCTCCTGGGCGTAGCTCATGGCGGCATCGAGACAGGCGCGAGCAACGCCTACTGCTCGAGTAGCACAGGAGAGTCGGGTGTTGTCCAACATGGTCATGCAAATCTTGAAACCCTGATTCACCTCGCCCACCACGCAAGATGCCGGGACCCGGCAATCTTCAAAGTAGATCTCCCCGGTCGGACTACTGTGCAACCCGAGCTTCGCGTCGATGGCCTGGGTAGAGATGCCCTCGGTCTCCTTGAGGTCGATGGCGAAGCAGGTCATGCCCCTGTGCTTGGCGGCCTTGTCCGTCATGGCATAGACCAATGCAACGTCCGCCACATGAGCATTTGAAATCCACGTCTTGTTGCCATTGAGCACAAAATGGTCTCCGTCCCTGACCGCGGTGGTCTTCATGGAGACAACGTCGGAACCGGAGTTGGGCTCGGTTATGGCGAAGGCCCCCAACAATTCGCCCGCGGCGAGGCCGGGAATGTACTTCTGCTTCTGCTCCTCGTTGCCCCACCGAAGAAGTGCCAGCGCCGGACCCTGAGTCTGCATGTTGAAGGTAACACCATAGGACGGACTCACCCGGGCCACTTCTTCGGTGATCAGCATCGCAGCAACCATCCCCGCCTCGTTGCCACCGTAGGCCTCGGGGATGACACACCCGTAGAACCCCATTTCGCCCATCTGCCGGACCAGCTCAGGACGGAAGCGGTGAGCCTCTTCATCCTCAGTAACGATGGGGGCGATAACGTCGTTGGCGAATTGGCGAGCCGTGTCGCGCATCATCTTCTGTTCTTCTGTCAACCGAAAATCCATGGGAACCTCCTGACCTCTCCGGGGAGAGCCTCTCGCTCATCATTAACTCAGACCGTACCTAACCCCCTCCTCCGGAGGATGTCAACAATAATTGGCAAGAATATGGACAAGAATATGTTAGTACGCGCCAGGGGCAGCCGCACCTCAAATACCGCACTTGACCGGAGCCAGGCTCGGTCCTATAACTGTGACCATGACTGCGGAGGCTTCGGCCCCGCCCGGAGGTCCCCCATGGCCGACGAGAAGAAGCCGGGAATGGACAGCTCGCGCTCGCTTACTGACCGTATGGTTGCCGACATCTCTCTGGCAGCCCTGCGCGAGTCGAGCTATGAGAATGCCCTGGCTGAAATCTGCCGCATCGCCGGTCAGGGAACAGATGTCAGCCGCACCTACGTCTTCGAGAATTTCGAGGCCAATACTCGCTGCTGCAACACTGTGGAGTGGGTCAACCACGGCATCGACCCGGTGAAAGACGAACTCCAAGACGTCCCCTACAACACAATCCGTTACTGGCAAGTCGCTCTTGAGCGGGGCGAGATTATCCGTGCAGATGATATAAACACGCTGCCCCCGGATGTGGTTGAAATCCTCTCCTGGCAAGACATCCGTTCGATTCTGGTAGTCCCTCTTTTCGTCTTTGACGAGTGGGCTGGCTTCCTCGGCTTCGACGTTTGCGGCTCAACCAGGAAGTGGCGAGACGAAGATGTCAGCGCGCTCCAGACCATCGGACGCCTCGTCTCCTCAACCATGGAGAAGAGAGAACTCGAGCAGCAATTGGTTCACTCCGAGCGCCTCTCCGCAGTGGGAACATTGGCCGCCGGTGTCGCCCACGAATACAACAACCTGCACGCCGGCATCATGGGACTCATCGAACTCACCATGGAGGAGCAAGATCTGGGTGAAACGCCTCGCCGGGACCTGACCAGAGTGCTTGCGCTGATCGAACGGGGCGTTGAGCTGACCCGTCGGCTACTCAGTGTCGCACGCCAGGATTCCGCAGAGGAATCAGTCGACTTACGAAGCGTAGTCACCGATACCGTTGCCCTCACCAACAAGTCCATGCGGGCCGCGGGGATCACCGTAAATTTCGCCTGTAGCTCGGTATCACCGTGGGTCCTGGGCAGCCGTGCCGACCTTGGCCAGGTTCTGCTGAATCTGATCTTGAACGCCGTGGAGGCACTCCAGGAAACCGAGGAACGCTACATCGACATCCACCTTCGAGATGGTCCATCCAATCGGGTTCAACTCGATGTGCTCGACACTGGCCCAGGGGTCTCGAAGGCCGCCCAGAAGCGTCTCTTCGAACCATTCTTCACAACCAAAGGCAAGCTTGGCGGCGGCAGCCGGGAAAGCACCGGCCTGGGGCTCTCCATTTCGAGCCGGATCGCGGTCCAGCACGGCGGCACCTTGACGGTGCGCAACCGCGTTGGCGCCGGGGCCCACTTCCGCCTGGAGCTACCGGTGACCAATCCGGCAATGCGCGCCGAAGGGGAAGACTCAGAGTTCTGGGAACCGACTCCACCACCCGTAGAGTTGGGCCGCATCGGAATCCTCGACGATGAACCGCCGATCTGCGAAATGCTGACTCGGTATCTCAGCCGTATGGGCCACTACGTGGAAGGGTTTGATAGCGTCGACGCCGCCCGAGTTGCGTGCCAACGACGTCGCTTTGATCTCTTCCTGGTCGACTATGTAATGCCGGAAGAGGGTGGACAGCGGTTCATCGAATGGGTGGTACAACGTCCGGCCAAACAGCGACCCGAGTTGGTGGTGATGTCCGGCATGGATCTCTCGGCGGTCCGGGATGAACTGGCCCCCATCGAGATCGGCCACATGCTGCAAAAGCCCTTTGCCCGGCTTCAAGTGGTAGACAATCTGGTCCAGAAGATCCTCAGGGAGCAGAAATCCGGGGGGCCATTACCGTCAGGATAGCAGCCGCCTGGGAACTCAGAATTCCGCCGTTTGCGGCCTCTCGGGCCACTGCCCGGAGGCGAGACCTCCCCGCCGCTTCGTCCCCCATTGCCAGAGCCGCGAAGCCATCCAGGAATGCCCCGTTCAGATTCCCACCAGGGCGCAACCTGGCCAGCTCAGCCAACAGCGCCCTGGTCTTGCCGTACGCCCCCAAATCAAAGTAGAGCGCGGCGAGCGACAGGCGAGCCCCCTCGTCACCACCGGCAATGGCCACCTGAAGTCGAACCCGTTGCCACCACCTCTCCCCACCGCCCAGTCGGCGATCCGCCGATACCTTAGTGAAGGCGCCATGAAGCCCGCAAGAATCACTAGCAGCAAAGCCAGACCCGTCAGGCAACCAGGCGCCCATCGCCTTGAGGGTCCGGAAGTTCACGTCCGTGGCGCGCAGGAAAACCCGGGCCGTCGCATCATGGTAGACTTGGATCCACTCCTCGCAGGAAGCCAACCGTAAGGGGAAGGGGTCAGGATGCACAACTGCCTCAAAAGGGGCCGCATGCCAGGCCCTGGAAATGGCATCGTGTCGCCTGGAAGTACTATCCCACGTCGCCAGGAGCTGGGTTTCTATCGGTCCGAAGTTGCCGCGACCATCGGTGAAGACCCGTACCTCGGGGCCGAGTCGATAGAGCAGATAGCCGCCCCACGGTGCATGATTCAGCACGCGGCCGGTGAAATCGCTCTGGGCCAGGAAATCAGCGGCCCCAACGGGAAACTCCCCAGCCTCAAGATCTTGCCCCAGACTGCGGCCAAACGGGGCCAGGCCACCACCGTTTCTCACCACGTGATAGTGCACATCGAGGCCCAGCAGAAGAAGTGACCCGACTGCCAGCGCAGCGAGTCGGCGCCAGCCCCCCGAAATGGGGGAGGAAAGGCCCTGCGCCTCAAGACAATCGAACCACAAAGGCAGGACAAACGCGGCCAGCCAGATGAATCGCACATGACGAATACTCAGCGCTACCAGCGGCACCGCTACGGCCACAAGAAAGAAGACCGGGGCAGAACCTGGCGCTCGCCGAAACCTCCGGCTGGCCGCCACCAGAAGACCCAGCAGCAGAACCACCGGCAGGAACCCGGCCACCCACTCGTGCACCGAACCGGCGTTCTCGGCGAGAAACTCGACGGTGGTCATCCACTCCGGAATGAACTCTTCGCTGGGCCCCAACATGAAGAAGGCCTGATAGGTGCCCCGCAGAAAGCCTGGCATCAAACCCATCAATCCCACAACTCCGCCCCAGACGGCAACATCGAGCTTTATGGTTGCCCACATCCCAGCCAGGCGCCGCCCGTCGGAGGCCAGCAGCGAGTCGACACCTCTCCCCCCTATCCGAGCGGCCAGCAACACCGGTACCAGCAGCGCGCCACCGGCATGGATGTTTGCCCAAAGCGCAGCTAACAAAGCGATAACCACGATCTGGCCGCGACGCCACTCCGGTGCCGTGAGAAGAGGCCACAGCAGGGCCATGAACATCAGATTGAAGGCATCGGGACGCACTCGCAATCGATCGGCAAAGAGCACCATTAGGATGGTTGCTGCCAATGCCCCGTGAAAGGGGCCGTGACGACCACCGACCCAAAATGCCCACCACCCAATTGCCACCGCACCCAAAAGAGCATGGAGTGCCCGCACCCCAACCAGGCCCACAGCCCGGTCAAATCCATAGACCAGGACTTCGTAGAGCCACTGAAAGGTGATCCACCCTCGCTCGCTGTCAACCGCAGAAAATATGTCGGTGGTGGGAAGCGCAAGATGGTCGAGAATCCAGGCCCCAGCCTCAATGTGCCAGAAAACATCGATATCCCAGATAGGATGGAAGCCAAGGGTAAAATAGAGGATCGCCAACACCACGGCGACCAATGCCGGAGTGACGCTCTTCATTTGCCGCGGACCCTCTGCAATCGACCGGGTCCCAACATATCACACCATTTTTTGATCGACAAACCGGGGGCGCTTGCATATTCTTCGCCAGTTGGACAAACCCTAGGGAGGGAAGGATGCAGGTAGATATCCAATACGACAGGATTCTGGTACCCATCGACTTCTCGGACACATCCCGTAAGGCGTTCTACGTAGCTCTGAAGTACGCCAAGAAGTTCGATGCCGACACCCACGTGCTCCACGTAATGGAGACCATGGACACCTTTGACTCCATCGAAAAGGTGCAAGCGCAAAGCAAAGAGGTTGACCGCGTCGAAGAGGGCGTCCGACGCCGGGTCAACGAGCTCTTTGAACGCGCTGGTATGGCAGAAGTCGACCGACGACGGGTCTTCATCAACATTCAGGGGGGCAAGTCCTGGAAGGAGATCCTCAACTACGCCGTGGAAGAGAAGATTGACCTCATTGTCATGGGCAGCCACGGCCAGAGCAGCTTTAAAGACATTCTTATGGGCAGCACAACCGAACGAGTGGTCCGGCGAGCCGGGTGCCACGTTCTTTGCATCAAGCCCGACGAGTATGAGTATGAACCCATCGGCATTCCCGAGAAATACAAGAACGTCTAACCAATCCGTAGGCAGGTGTTAGAAAATGCAGGATGGCAAAGCAGCTCTCGGCGTCATCGGCGGCAGTGGTCTGTACGAGATTCCCGAGATGACAGGGGTGAGCGAGATTGAGGTCGAAACACCCTTCGGTACCCCCTCCGGCCCGGTTATACAAGGCCGCATCGATGACCGCACCGTCTTCTTCTTGCCGCGGCACGGCAAAGGCCACGTGCTCTCGCCTACCGAGGTGCCCTACCGCGCCAACGTTTGGGCGCTGAAGAGCCTCGGGGTCACCCACCTGCTGAGTGTCAGTGCGGTGGGCAGTCTGCGGGAAGAAATCGTCCCCGGCCATCTCGTCGTTCCCGATCAACTGATCGACCGGACCAAGGGCATCCGACCCTCGACATTTTTCGAGGGTGGCGCAGTGGCCCATGTCCCACTGGGCGACCCCTATTGCAGTGAATTCCGGCAGGCTCTGCTGACTGCGACCAGCCACGCCGAGGCCACTGTCCACGAAAGTGGCACGCTCGTCTGCATGGAAGGACCGCAGTTTTCCACCCGAGCCGAGTCGTTCCTCTACCGTAGCTGGGGGGCGCAACTCATCGGTATGACCGCGCTGCCAGAAGCGAAGCTTGCTCGGGAAGCATCCCTCTGCTACGCCACTTTGGCCCTGGCCACCGACTACGATTGTTGGCACGACGGGCATGACTCCGTCACCGTCGAAGCAGTCATTGAGGTAATGAAAGGTAACGCGGTCAAGGCGCGCCAGGCATTGCTCGCACTGGTCCGAACTTTCGGCGCACGGGAGTGCGCTTGCGGCGAAACACTCAAGTACGCAGTCGTTACGTCCCCCAACGCCATGACCGAGGAAGTCAAAGCACGGCTGGCTCTTCTGCTTGGAAACTGAACCCCCGCTCGAATCGCAACAGGAGACCCCATGAGCGCTCCCAATCTAATTGTCGTCGGCTCCGTCGCCTACGATAGCATCGAAACCAACGCCCGCGCCGAAAAGGACGTTCTGGGCGGCTCCGCAACTTACTTCTCACTCGCCTCCCAGATGCTCGCTTCCACCGGCATCGTTGCCGTTATCGGCCGTGACTTCAAGGCAGAGCACAAGAGTCTTCTGGCGCAGCGGGGAGTCGACCTCGCAGGGCTCGTTACAGAATCCGGTGAGACCTTTCGCTGGGGCGGCAAGTATGACGACGACCTGAAAGACCGGGAGACACTCTTTACACTACTCAACGTCTTCGCCGACTTCTCGCCGAAACTACCGGAGAGCTACAAGAGCGCTCCCTACATCTTTCTGGCGAATATCGACCCCGATTTGCAATTGGACGTGCTCAAGCAGTGCACGGCACCGAAGTTCGTTGCCCTCGACACTATGAACTTCTGGATCCAGGGAAAGCTCGACTCCCTGCTCCAGCTTCTCCCCCGGATCGATGCCCTATTCATCAATGATACCGAAGCCTTCGAACTTACCGGGCATCGCAACTTACTGCTTGCTGCGCAGTGGATTCATGAGCGGGGAACTCCCATCGCAGTTATCAAGAAGGGGGAGCATGGAGCGGTTATCATCTCCAAGGATGACGTCGTTGTTGTGCCCGCCTTTCTCCTCTCCGATGTGGCTGACCCCACCGGTGCTGGCGACTCCTTTGCCGGCGGCATGGTTGGGGCACTTGCGCACCTTGACGACACCTCGCCTGACTCCCTGCGGCTGGCTGCCGCGGTGGGCACCATTACGGCCTCCTTTTGCGTCCAGGAATTCGGCCCGGGGCGTCTGGCAAACCTCGATTTGCAGACCATTCGAGGCAGACTGGGGGATTTCTGGAACCGTATCCGCATTCCCGACACGGAGCTCTGATGAGCCGACGCCTGCCCTTCCTGCTCGATGCCCGCAAGGTACGTCGCATCGTCTCCTTTAACGCCACGTCGCGGCTCGCCGGCATGGCCGCTGATGCGCCCCTGCCGGCCCCTCTGCTCAAAGCTGTGATTACCGCTTACGCCAAGGCCTTTCGAGTCAACCTCGATGAGGCTCAGCGATCCATCGAAGATTTCGCCACTATGGGGGATTTCTTCACCCGGGAACTGAAACCTGGATTGCGACCGGTGGCAGGTGGTGAGAAACTGCTGGCCAGCCCCGCAGACGGCAAGGTTCACAACTTCGGGCCCGTCAGAAATGGGTGCATCCCTCAAGTAAAAGGCCAGGATTACTCTCTGGTCAATTTGCTCCAGGACGAAGAGAAGGCGAAGCAATTTGAGGGGGGGACCTACTCAACTATCTACTTGAGCCCCAAGGACTACCACCGGGTCCATTCGCCCCTACCCGGCAAGATCGTCTCCTGCCGCTACATTCCCGGTGCCCTCTATTCGGTTAGCCCGTTCGTGGTGAATAATCTGGCCAATGTCTTCACCACTAATGAGCGCATCCCCATCTACCTCGATACGCCCCACGGGCTGATGGCCGTCGTCATGGTTGGGGCGACAATTGTGGGGCGGGTGAAACTCTCCTTTTGCGACCTCACGACGAACCGCGCCAACGCACCGGAAGAGAGCCGGGTCTTTGACCCGCCCCTCGAAATCGAGAAGGGCGGAGAGCTGGGAGCATTCCAACTCGGCTCCACAGTGGTCCTCCTGATGCAAGGCAAATGGGAGCCCTACCAGTTGGCAGAACAAATGCCCATCCGCATGGGCGCCCCAATTTTCGAAAGATAACTCAGCACATCGTGCTCGGCCACAGCGGTACCCACGGCGGCAGGCGCCATAGCGCCGAGCTGTGGGCCGCGACGTACCGAGTCAGAGCTGTCGTTTTGGCGTGGTACGAAGTGCGCCAGGGTCGCGCAGCACCCTGGCAAAACGCATGGGTGGTTCGAAGTGCGCCAGGGTCGCGCAGCACCCTGGCAGAATTAAACCTACTGGACGCCTAGGAGCTCAACGTCGAAGTGCAGTGTGGCGTTGGGGCCGATGACGCCGCCGGCGCCGCGAGCACCGTAACCGAGTTCGGGCGGGATGATGAGCTTGCGCTTGCCACCGATCTTCATAGACATTACGCCTTCGTCCCAACCCTTGATGACTCGGCCCATGCCAATGGGAAACACGAAGGGCTGGCCACGGTCCACGGAAGAGTCGAACTTGGTACCATCAACGAGAGTACCGGTGTAATGAACGGTGACGCGAGCGCCCTTGGTGGGTGACGCGCCATCGCCAACTTTGTAATCAACATACTTGAGACCAGATGCAGTCGTTACTTCTTCCATTGCTTCCTCCTTCTTCTCTTCAGCCGCAGGTGCTTCTTCCTTCTTTTCTTCGGCCGCCGGCGCTTCTTCAGTCGCAGTAGCGGTGGCGGGGGCCTCTTCCTTCTTCTCTTCTGCCGCGGGAGCTTCTTCCTTCTTCTCTTCGCCACCCTTGGCACAGCCGGCAGCGAGGAACAGTGCGGCAA
>CAZFVN010000045.1:10116-12315 GCA_964522395.1 uncultured Myxococcales bacterium | reverse complement strand
TCCTTCTTCTCTTCGCCACCCTTGGCACAGCCGGCAGCGAGGAACAGTGCGGCAATTACCATGACCAACCAATTCATTCGCATCTCTAATCCTCCTTCATGTCAGATATGCTGCTCGTATTCTCAGGCCATTCTCGCTAACGACAAGCTACCGCACCAGCGCAGTTCACCCCAAGGTCAACCTGTCTCACATGTCCGGCAACCCACCGGGTCATAAGGCTGTAGCTTCGACCGGCGCGACCAAGGTGTCGTTAGCTCAAAAAAGTGCCGGGGGTGGGACTCGAACCCACAAGGAGGCAAGCTCCGCTGGATTTTGAGTCCAGTGCGTCTACCAATTCCGCCACCCCGGCATGTACTTCACCCTGACTATCAATGTGCCTGATTATCCGCAGTGTTGCTGGAGTGTCAACTGAAAATGGTGAGATGGGCTCTCAACCATTGGACAGGCGCTCAGGCGGTAGGTATTATACCGCCGTTTGTTGCGGCAAGTAGTTCCATGGCATCACATTTGGAGGGCTCTCGTGCGCTATCTGCCAATCCTGCTTCTGGTTGCATCTCTGGTCGCCTGCTCCGATTCCGGAGGCACCAACACCGGCCTCTTCACCGGCGACATTCTGGCCCAGAGCGACACAGCGCCCAGCGATGCTTCGGGCAACGGCGATGTGAACCTGGCCGATCTTGGCGAAGAGACAACCGCCATTCCCACGACGTGTGAAGTGGGCGACTTCATTTGCATCAACGGCAAGCTTGCCAGTTGTGACGCGGTCTTCGGCTGGTTGCTTGAGGTCTGCCCCGAGGGGACGAAGTGCGATGAGGGCGAATGTGTCAAATCGGAATGCGATCCACTTTCTGCCCGCTGCAATGAGAACTCCGTGGAAATCTGCTCACCGGACGGTACCGGTTGGAGCAAGCCACTGCCTTGCCCGGAAGAGAAGATCTGTCAGGAGGGAACGTGCGTGGCCCCCGAGTGTTTCCCCGGCGAAGAAGTTTGCGCCGACCAGAGCGTTCTGACCTGCGCTGAGGACGGCCTGTCGTGGTTCGTAACTCCTTGTGGCGATGCCGAAATCTGCTTCGACGGGCAGTGCATCGAGTGCGTGAAGGATGCGGATTGCCCGGCTGGAAAGGCCTGCGTCGACGGACTCTGCAACGAGCCGCCCCTGGAATGGATTACCAAGTCCCTGCCCGATGGGGTGGTGGGGGAAGCCTACGAAGTGCAGCTAGACGTTGAGGGGGGCATACCTCCCTACTACTTTGATCTCATCGCTGGCGAACTGCCGGCGGACTTGACCCTGGACAGTGAACTGGGCCTGCTAGCTGGCACTCCCACCATTGCCGGCAATGTGGCAGTTACCCTTGAATTGTCTGACGACCTGGGCAACGCCGAACCCCGCGAGTTCAGCTTCGACATCATCTCTCCGCCCGGGAGCGTAGTAGTGACTACCGGCTCCCCCCTTCCCGGTAGCGAAGAGGGCGAAAGCTACAGCCTGCAACTGGAGGCCAGCGGCGGCAGTGCTCCCTACACGTGGGGCATCATTGAAGGGGCGCTGCCATCAGGACTGATTATGACGTCCGGCGGGTCCATTGAAGGGGTACTGGCCGATCACGGCACCTTCGGCTTTACGGTCAAGGTTTTTGACAATGGCATGCCAGTAGGTGTTGGTTCCAAGGAGTTTGAGTTGACCATCACTGTTGCTCCCCTGGAGATCATCGGCGGCCAGGAGTATGACCTCTTTGTCACCAAGATAATCGTCCTGCCTCTCGTCACGACGGTAGAATTGATTCCCATCCCCTACTCAACTCAACTTGAGGCCAAGGGCGGCGTCAAGCCCTACCACTGGAACGAAGAACCTCTGCCCGGCTTCGTCGAGTTCCTCATTGCCAACGGCGGCCTGCCCGACGGCCTCACCCTGGAAGATGATGGCGAACTCCACGGCTCCAGCAATGATCCTGATGCCGTAGTGAGTGTGTCGATTCCTTTCACAGGCATCGACCTTACCGGCTACTTCTTCATGGGCAGAGTAGTCGATTCCCAGGACCCACAGGATTCTGACTCAGCGATCTATCTGATTCCGACGATACCGGTTGGGTTCTAGGGTACGGCCGCCCATGGGTGGTGGGGGGGGGGGGGGGCCCGCCCCCCCCCCCGCCCCCCCGAAGACAACCACCCCACAACACCCCCCCCCCCCCCCGCCCCCCCCCC
>CAZFVN010000045.1:0-10106 GCA_964522395.1 uncultured Myxococcales bacterium | reverse complement strand
GGGGTTCTTGGGTCGGGCGGCCGTGGGGTGGTGCGTTGGGGGCGGCCGCCCGCAACGCGCTGGCAACGGTCTAATCCACCTGCACAAACCGCGCCCAGACGTCGAGGCCGTCCGCGACCGAGGTGCGTGCCCAGGCGACAAGCGCTTTTCCCCCGCCCAGCCCAACAACTGACACCGCACCATCTAGGTCCATTTCGTCCGAATCCACGACGACGAAATCCCCGAGCATACCGTCACCTCCAACTCGGGCCAGCTTCACGGTGTGGTCCGGAGAGCCGCCGTCCTGAACTGCGAGGACGGCCGTTCCATCTCCGAAGGTTCCCAGGTCGAGTGCAACAATACCGGTAGCCTCGGGCTGCAAGCAGTCGAAGGGAGTCGGATTTGCGAAGTTGTTGTCATACCGCTGCACACAAGCTCGTATATCGTCTGCATCCTCCTGTATCCATGCGAGGAAGACGCTGTCCTGGGAAACCACAACTTGCGGTCTCGTCTCGATAGCCTCGGCATCGGCCGGCAGAATCACGGTCGACAAGACGCTCCATTGGCCGTCGCTTACGCCTTCGACCAATCGCCCTTCCAGATTCCATTCAAAGCCGTTCTTCTTCTCGTAGACGACGGCGAACTTCCCGTCAGGAAGTTCCGTTGCGGCGAGATTGCCAATCGGCAGGTTCCCTGGAGCAACCAACTCCTCGTCGCCGGCCAGCAGCCAGCCCTGGCTGCCAACGGTGGCGCCGAAAATCTTGCCGCCGCCGGCGGCATCAGCCCAGACTGCGCCCACCCCCCCGGAAGCCAGTGCGACGAGCCCGATGTCCTGTTGAGATCCGGTCGCTTCATCTGCCAGAACAATTTCTGCTGAGGCTCCACCCGCAATCCCGAAGAGCCGTCCGTATACTCCGAGCCCAGACCCATCCTGCCCATTACTCTCCCAACCAACCAGAAACGAATCCTCCCCCAGCGCAGCAACGGCCGGGTGCTGCTGCGCTCCGGTGGTGAAGAGATTGGCCTGGCTCTCGGGCAGCAGTTCACCGCCCAGAGCATCGTAGGCGCGGTAGTAGATGCCTAAATTGCTGTCATCCTGGTTGTTTGAATGCCACGCAACTACTAGGTTCCCGGCTACGGAGGTCACGGATGGGGCAGTTTGAGTGTCGGACGTCACGAGATTAACCATGAATTCCCCATCCACCGTGCACTCACCGTCCCCCATGCAAGCGGTGCCGGGGCCGCACTCTGTGGCGGGTCCCCAACCGGTCTGGGGCGGCAGGCAGACCTGGTAGCTCGATTGGCTGGCACATTGCTGTACTCCAGCGTCGCACTTCCACGTCACTCCCTCGTCGATCTCGCCGTCGCAGTTATTATCCAACCCATCGGCAAAGGTCTCTTCTCCGGCCTCGTAGTCAGCCAACCCAGTTGTCCCGCAATCCCAGTTGCCGCCCACACATTCCACGATGGCGTTGGCGCAAACTCCGTCGGTATCGCACTCTGAGTGGCTGGGCAGGACCTCGTCAATCTCCCCGTCGCAATCATTGTCCTGGCCATCGCAAAGCGTTTCCCCGCCTAGCTCAAAGTCCTGGAGTGCGCCAAAATCGCACACCCAGCCACCTTTGACACAGTGAGCCTCCACACCAGCGCAAACACCAGTTGCAGGACAGTCGGGGTCACCCGCGCAGCCAGCCTGATCGGGAGGGTCTCCACCGTCGGCCAGATCGACCTCCTCGGTTCCGTCAACTTCCCCGTTCAGATCGTTGACTGGACCATCGCCAGGCACCACGTCCGTCACTACTTCAACGATGCCGTCGAGATCGCTACAAGTCGCACCATCACTACACTTCAGGCAATCAGGCTCCAATGGATCGGGGGGCGTACAGCCTACTCCAGCGACAATCGCCAGAGCTATCCAAATCGTCCAGAGGCGCCCGACAACCAGCTTCTTAGCGAAGATCATTCCTCTCCCTCACAGCGCAGATCCCGGCGCTAAATCCCACCGGATACCTGCCCATTATAGGTGAGATCCATTGGCTGTCCACATACGCACCCGCGAGCGGGTTGCGCCTCGCGTGCGCTGATGCTTTCTAGGCAAAGCATGTATATGGTTTGACACACCTCGCCCGATCTTCCTATAATGGCAAAGCGTTGTGGAGAGGTGTGCCATGAGATTTCCAAGAAAGAGTATGGGGTGGTTGTTGCCATTATTACTGTTGTCGGTCCTTGTTGCTGCCTCGTGCAGCAGTTCGGACACGCCAGCCAATGACAACGGCGAGGAAGATAACCCGATCATTCCGGGCAACGGCAACAATCCGCCCGTTCAGGACGGCGAGGACATCTGGGATGACCCCGGCGATGACTCTGTTGTCGCTCCCGACGAAGATGCTGTAGTACCGGTTGACGACGATGCCATTGTTCCGCTCGACATCGACACCCCGCCCGACGAGGATGCGAAGGATGATCCTGACGTGATTCAGCAGCCCCAGGATTGCATCGACCTCGACGGGGACAGTTACGGAGCCAACTGCTATCTAGGAGCAGACTGCGACGACACCAACCCTTTCTTCAACGTGTACTGCCCGCCCTGTCAGAACCAGAGCGCCGAGGGTTGCCCCTGCACCGCGGATGGTCTCTCCGAAGTGTGCTACGAAGGCGACTCCAGTACCGTCGGAGTTGGCCAATGCCAGCTTGGACAGCGCTTCTGTCAGCAGGGCTACTGGAGCTCCTGCGTGGGCCAGATCCTGCCCACCATCGAAGCCTGCAATGACATTGACGACGACTGCGACGGTGGGGTAGATGAAGGCGTCCTCTCCCCTTGTGGCAACTGTGATCCCTTTTGTGACACCCTAGAAGCGGGACCGGACTCCGAATTTCCCTTCGAGCCCACCGAAGAGAACTCGGATGGCGTCGGCACAAACATTGACGGCTTCCTGGTCCTCGACTCGTCCCAAACCGACCTCTCCTTCATCTGGGTGGCAAACTCCGGTGAGCAGACTGTCTCCAAACTCGATACCAATACCGGTGACGAACTCGGTCGCTACAAGGTATGCGGGAGCCCCTCCCGTACTGCCGTCGACCTCCTGGGTAATGTCTACGTCGGGTGCCGTTCCGATGGCGGCGTGGCTAAAATCGCCATCGACGAGCAGCTCTGCATCGACAAGAACAACAACGGAGAAATAGACACCTCCCACAATTCCCAGGTCTATGGTGGTCAGGATGAGTGCATTCTCTACCAGGTCTACCCCGGCGGCTCGTGTGCTCGTGCCCTGGGTGTCGACAAAGACAATAACCCCTGGGTAGGCGATTGGAGTGCGCAGACAGTGAAGCGCCTCGACGGCGAAGATGGTGCCATGCTTCAGTCCATCAGCATCGGCTGCAGTCCTTACGGGCTGGTCATTGATGGCAGTGGAATAATCTGGGTCTCCGGCCGCGGCTGCAACCAACTGGTCCGAGTGGACCCCGAGACGAGCCAGGTAACCAAGCTCAACCCACCCGGCGGCAACCTCTACGGTATCACCGTTGACCTCAAGGGTGATGTCTGGCTGGGTCACTACTCCAACCACTCCATCTCCCGCTACAGTCCGGCCACCGGGCAGTGGAACAACATCACTTCCGGTATCGGCAGCGGCTGCCCCCGTGGCATGGCCGGCTCCACCGATGGCTATATGTACAGCGGCCTGGGTTGCTCCGGCTCGCAAATCGCCCGGGTCGACATCGATACTCTGGCGGTCAATCTGATCAACATCAGCCCGGGTACCACGCCCATCGGTGTCGCTCTTGATTCCAAGGGTTTCGTGTGGGCCGTCTGCTACTCCAGCTCCTCGGCCGCCAAGATCGACCCCGCCACCAATCAGTTGATTGGCAACTACCCGGTGGGCAAGAATCCTTACACTTACTCCGACATGACCGGCTACGCGTTGCACAACTTCACGGCCCCCCAGGGCAACTACGTTCACACCTTCGGTGGCTGGGAAGAGATCCGGGTCAAGTGGAAGGCCATCTACGTCGATGCCGACTATCCTGACGAGAATGCCTACGTCAAGCTGGAGGTGCGAACCGCGCTGACCGTGGATATGCTTGACCAGACTCCGTGGCAAGGTCTCTACGGACCCTACCCGCCCGAGTTCTTCCCCCTTGACCTCACTCAGGTCCCGGCCATGGACGGCAAGATTCTCCAGGTGCGAGTCTGGCTCTACTCCAAGGACAAACTCTCCACGCCAGTTGTCAAGTCCATCCAGGCCAAGTTCGCCCAGGATTAGCCTTTCCCAGCGCATCGCGTGAGCATGGTGCCGTTTCTAGATACCGATCCGAAGCATGTAGCAGGATGAAGCGTCCATGAGACCGCCGCCGTCACCAGCAGGCAGATTCAATATTGACGAATCCCATTGACCCGGACGACCCGATGGGCAAACCGCAAGGCCAGGGCAGCCAGCGCGCTGCAGATAACCAGCGACACTCCCAGCGCAGCAATACTACCCGACACGTCTCCCAGCGACCCGTTGTCCAGGAGGACTCCCCGCATCGCGTCGATGGAGTAGGTCAGAGGCAGGAGGCGGGCAATCCATTCGAGGCCATCGGGCAGCGCCGAGACCGGGTAGAGGGTGCCGCTGAAAAGGTAGGAAACCGCCCCGATAACGGCCGCCACCGGGTCCCCTTGCTTAATGATCAGGATCATGGCCGCAGAGATCACGCCGAGGCTGGCAAAGACCGCAAGGGAAAGGAACAGCACGGGTAGAGCCAGGACGATTTGTCGCATTGAGAACCCGACCCCCAGCGCCGAAGCCATGGCCAACATCAAGCCGAGGCGAGCAGCGGCAAAAAGAAAGGGATACCCGCCTGAACTCAACACCAGTTTCCAAAGTGGAGTTGAGGTCGACATCATCGCCTCCAGGGTCCCCACCACCTGGTCGTGCCGGATGGCATTGGCAAAGGAACGCAGTGAGGCCCACATGGCATCGGCCATGGCGTACCCCACAATGGCAAACGCAAAGTAGCCGTCAACTACCCGGCCCTCAGAAAAACCTGGCAGCGCAGCCGATAGGAAGAAGAGCATCAAGCCGAAGAAGACGAGGGAGCCGATATGCCAGACGAAGTCGAGGCGGTAGCTCAGTCTCAGTGCCCAATCACGGCGCAGGAAGGCCCCCAGAATCATGGCTCCTCCTCCCGCAGCACCAGCCGGCCTTCCTGCAGAATGTAAGAGCTGGCACAGCGAACTCCAGGAATGGTTCGGTCGTGACTGATCCAAATCGCGGCCCCGCCACTGCTGCGAAGTCGCTCGACTTCACCGGCAACGGCGTTGCAACCGGCCTCATCGAGGGAGCGAGTCGCCTCGTCCAGGAGCCAGAGACGCGGCTTTGAAAGCAAAGTGCGGACGATGGCGAGGCGTTGCATCTGCCCACTCGACAAGGTCAGGAACGGGTCGTCTAGCTGCCCCCGGATGCCGAGTCGCTCGCTGAACTCCTCAATCTGACTACTCAACATGGCAGGGGAGCGACCAGTCAGTGCGCCGAAGAACTCCAGGTTCGTGCGACAGGTCAGGCGCCAGTAGAAGCTGCGTGAGTCAGCAACGGTAATGCCCACCACCCCTGGGCCCCCAGTAACTTGCACTGAACCAGCGCTCTCCGCGAGCAGCCCGGCAATCACCTTGAGCAGCGTCGTCTTGCCCGAGCCGTTGGCCCCCGCAATGCTCACCACCTGCCCCGGCTCGACGAAGAGATCGAGCTCCCGCAATACCGTCCTGCGCTCCGGCCGGAGGAATCCGCGCCAGCCTCGATAGAGCAGGAAATCCTTACGCAGTCCATCAACTCGGAGCATCCATCCACCCATCTTGCCACCGTTCATTGACGCAGTTTAGACCAGGGGGCTGCGTAGAGCAATGTCTGGATCTTTGCGCCCACGCGCACGTACGCCTTTCCTTACTCGCTTTGAATCCGTACAATGCTTGCTGCGGCAAAGGAGGTGCATCAATGTTAAGGAAGCTCGCGACGCTATCCATTTTCGCTCTCATCTTGCACCTCTCTCCACCGGTTCTGGCCGCAAGTTGCTGCCAGGAGAGTTCCAATCCCGGCTGCGATGATGGCGGAGTCGAGAACTGTGTCTGCGCCCAGGATTCCTACTGTTGTGACACCGCCTGGGACGGGGTTTGCGTCAATGAAGTCAGCGAATTTGGTTGTGGCCTGTGCGGGGCGGGGAGCGGTGATTGCTGTGTAGCCAATGGCTCCCCAGGCTGTCAGGATTTCGGAATCCAATCCTGTGTTTGCAACCAGGACTCCTACTGTTGCGATAGCGAATGGGACAATCTTTGCGTCGGTGAAGTCGACGAATTCGGCTGCGGGCAATGCGGTGGCGGCAGCTTCTGCGGTGACGGCGCCTGCGATAATGATGAGTCGTGCAGTAGCTGCTCTCAGGACTGTGGGCAGTGCGGCGGAGGCGGCGATTGCTGCTCGGCGAATGGTACGCCAGGCTGCGATGACGCCGGGGTCTCGGCTTGTGTCTGCGCCGCTGACTCCTTCTGCTGCGAAAACGAATGGGACGACATCTGCGTCGGCGAAGTAGAATCTGAAGGGTGCGGTGAATGCGCCGGTGGAGCGGACTTCTGCCCCGGGTATGGCGGCTCCAGTTCGTGCTGCACCACTGGCAATCCTTGCGGTTGGGACAACGATAATATCTGTGATTGTGAAAGCACCTGTGGCTGGGATGAGAATGACTGTGGAGGCGCTTCTTGCGGCGACGGCGCCTGTGACCCTGACGAGAGTTGCGGCAATTGTCCTATGGACTGTGGCTCCTGTGCCGGGGACGGCGATTGTTGCCAGGAGAATGGTACTCCCGGCTGCGCTGATCTCGCCATTGCCGGGTGCGTCTGCGCCGCGGACGCCTACTGCTGCGAAACTGAATGGGACGATATCTGTGTTGGCGAGGTGGAATCCGAAGGTTGTGGAGTGTGCGGCGATGTAGAGGAGTATTGCCCCGGGTACGGCGGTTCAAGCTCATGCTGCAAACCGGACAATCCATGCGATTGGGCCGACGACAACATTTGCGATTGCGACGCTACCTGCTCTTGGGACTCCGGGGATTGCGGTGGTGGTAGTTCCTGTGGTGATGGCGCGTGCAACGTCGATGAAGATTGCATTATCTGCCCCGAGGATTGCGGTGCGTGTGGCGGCGATGGTGACTGCTGCACATCCCACGACACAGCAGGTTGCAATGATCCAGCAGTCGCAAATTGCGTCTGCGAGGCGGACATCTACTGTTGCGAAACCAAATGGGACGACATCTGTGTTGGCGAAGTCGAATCTGAGGGCTGCGGCAGTTGTGAAGGTGGCGGACCGGTCTGCAGCGACGGCGAGTGCGGAGCAGGCGAGGATTGTAACAACTGCCCCGACGATTGTGGCCCCTGTGGCGGCGTTGGAAGCTGTTGCGAAATTCAGGAAACTGAAGGCTGCGACGACCCCACTATCCAGGCTTGCGTCTGTGCGCAGGATTCCTTCTGCTGTGAGTTTACGTGGGACAGTATCTGCGTCGACGAAGTGGCTGAATTCGGCTGCGGGAGCTGCGAGGGTGGCGGTTGCGGAGATGGTCAATGTGGCGACGATGAGAGTTGCCTGTCATGCCCCGAGGACTGTGGCGAGTGCGTCGGTTCTGACTGCTGCTCCCCCCACCCCGAGCCTGGCTGCGAAGAGCCGGCGGTAGAAGCTTGCGTTTGTGAGCAGGACTCCTTTTGCTGCGAAGTTGAGTGGGATGAGATCTGCGCCAACGAAGTCACTTCGCTAGACTGTGGCCAGTGCGATGGAGGGCCCGCCTGCGGCGATGGAGAATGTCAGGGCGGTGAGAACTGCGAGGTCTGCCCCGAAGACTGCGGCGAATGTGCAGGCGGGGGCGATTGCTGCACCCCCCTTGAGACGCCCGGGTGCTCCGACCCCGATATCCAGGCATGTGTCTGTGCCCTCGACTCATATTGCTGCGAGACTATGTGGGACGACATCTGCGTCGGCGAGGTGGAAGGGGAAGGGTGCGGCAGTTGCCAGGCCTGCGTTCCAGACTGCGCCGGATTGGCTTGCGGCGATGACGGGTGCGGCGGCTCATGTGGTAATTGCCCCGAGAATGAGAGTTGCCAGAACGGAAAATGTGTGGGTGGCGCTTGCCAGCCCGACTGCGCCGGCAAACAATGTGGCTCCGACGGATGTGGTGGCTCTTGTGGAAGCTGTCCCCAGGGGCAGAACTGCCAGAACTCGAAATGCGTAGGTGGCTGCCAGCCCGACTGTGCCGGAAACCAGTGCGGTCCTGACGGTTGCGGCGGAAGCTGTGGTCAATGCCCGCCTGGGCTATTTTGCAATGATGGTCACTGCCAGCAGAGTTGTAAGCCTGAATGTGGGGGCAAGAAATGCGGTAGCGATGGCTGCGGCGGCTCCTGCGGGACCTGTCCGCCAAACTTCTTCTGCTCTGCCGATGGACACTGCAATGCCCAGTGTCAGCCTGACTGCGCCGGCATGCAGTGCGGCGACGATGGATGTGGCGGCAGTTGCGGCACCTGCCCTCCCAATCAGACCTGCACTAACGGCCACTGTTCGTCAAGCTGCCTGCCCAACTGTACGGGCAAACAGTGCGGTGACGATGGCTGTGGCGGTACTTGTGGCGGCTGTCCACCCGATCAGTTCTGCAATCTACAAGGCCACTGTGTAGCTGATTGCATGCCTGACTGCGCTGGCAAGGTGTGCGGCACTGACGGTTGCGGTGGGGCATGCGGTTCGTGCGGCTTCGCTGAGCAATGCGTTGCCGGCCAATGCGTCGCCGATTGTGTCGCCAGTTGCCTTGGAAAGGAGTGTGGAGATAACGGGTGCGGCGGTAGCTGCGGGATCTGTGGGCAGGACTTCACCTGTAGTCCTGAGGGTGTCTGTTTGACCTGCATCGCCAATTGTGGGGAGAAGCAGTGTGGCGACGATGGCTGCGGCGGAAGTTGCGGCGAGTGCGGCGCCAAAGACGAGTGCCACCCCGGGGAAGGCATTTGCTACGGGCCGGGGGCAGATATTGTCTGGACCGGCGATCCCACTGGCGACGCCTGGACCGGAACGGGTGACGGGGGAGGCTTCAGCGATGAATGTGGGCCGGGAATGCACCGCCTCTATGGCAAGTGTGTGGCTGTCGATGAGGCCGAAGGTGGCGATGTCGATAGTAGCTGCCGCGCTGGGTCTGGAGGGGACGGTACATCAAGTGGACTGGTCCTCCTTCTCGTCGTGGGCCTCCTCATCTTACGCCGACGGACCCGAGCTACTCCACAAGCCCGAATCTAAGGAGAACTGAAAGCCCCCTCTTTTTCCTTGACGCCCCACGTCGGCAATGGTAATTACCGGTTCACTTTCCCCTCGCTTTGGCGCTAAGGGAGAGGTTGACAAGTAGAGGTGGTTCTGCAATATTAGGCTCGTTGTCTGGCGGCAGGCGCGTAGTTCAGTGGGAGAACGCTACCTTGACACGGTAGAGGTCGGCGGTTCAATCCCGCCCGCGCCTACCAAACCTATGCTGTCAACGGACTCAAATCCGCCACTCCGAGAGGGTGGGGAAAGGTAGGTATTTGACTCAACGATGAGAAGAAAGAGCAGGCCAAAACCGACACCGAGAGAGGACGAACCGAGGCGCAACAGAGCCATTAGGGTTCCTAGCGTACGCGTCATCGGTGAAGAGGGCGAACAGTTGGGGATCATGGACCCCCGCGACGCCATTCGGATGGCGGAAGAGAGGGGCATTGACCTGGTTGAAGTCAGCCCCGATGCCCGACCTCCGGTTTGCAAGATGATGGACTACGGGCGTTTCAAGTACGCCATGAAGAAGAAGGCATCGGATGCTAAGAAGAAGCAGCATCAGATGCAGATTAAAGAAGTGAAGATGCGCCCAAAGACGGATTCGCACGATCTGGAAACGAAGATCCGGAACGCACAGCGATTCTTGGACGAAGGCGATGGCGTCAAATTGACAATGCGTTTTAGAGGGCGTGAGATTATCTACGCGGAAGCCGCGATGGAGATGCTCTTCGAAGTCGCCAGGAAGTTGCAGGACGTGGCCAGTATACGGAGCCACCCAAGCCTTGAGGGGCGCAACATGTCCATGGTGCTCGTGCCCAGTAAGAAGGAAAA